>CAYTNC010000196.1:0-4919 GCA_964438935.1 uncultured Bacteroidales bacterium | reverse complement strand
GCATGGAGGGCCATACCGGCAGGGCAATCAGAACTGTATTCGAGGACAGGGACGGTAACATATGGACCGGCATGCACCTGGGTAACGCCGCCAGTTTCGATGGCAAAAAATGGACCGATCATACAACTGCTGCAAAATGCAAACACGTGAGCCAGATTTCCCAGGATGCCAAGGGAAGAATATGGATTGCCGGCATCGAGGGTCAGTTTGCCTGCCTGGATAACGGAAACTGGAAAAGCTTCAAGTACGGAAGCGGCTATTTCAGTCCCTATTCAGCACCCCTGATGATCATTGCCCTGGTTCCCGGTATCATTGCAGGTTATGCAGGACCCGACATCACCTCGTGGGGCGACCTGGTGACCGACAAGAATAGCGATGCCTGGATGCTGGCACGAAAATACGGCGTGGCTGTTTCCGATGGCATCGATTATCAGTCTGCTGAAAAGAAATACCAGGCACCCAAAACCAAAAAGGCCACTGATATCATGACCGACAGCAAGGGCAATATATGGATAAGTATCAGCACCGGTGAAGTATATAAGTATGATTTCTCCAACTGGACCGTATATACCCAAAAAGATGGTTTGCCCGCCAACTTAACAGCCATCTTCGAAACGGAAAAGGGGGACATTTGGGTGGCAGGTAAGAATTCCATTGCCGTGTTAAAAAATTAGGGCTTTGCAAATCCCTATCCGCAATAAAGGCAGCGTGTAAGCTCTGAAATTCAAGCTATATCGCTGCCTTCACCTCATTTCAAAAAACTAAAAACATTACATCATGCAGGAAGAATTTTTACTTTGTCATATTCAAAAACCGGAACAAGTGGTGACCTGTTCCAGGCTTGTAGGGCATGTATACATCCGGCCAATAAAACACAATATGGTTTGGATGACAAGTATGATAACTCTTAGTTTGTTACTCGCTTTTATACCTCTATCTTCATTCTCGCAAGTATGGAACTGGTTAAACCCTCATCCACAGGGCAATTCTCTTTACTCCGTTTCTTTTGTTGATAACAACAACGGTTTCGCAGTAGGCGAATGTGGCACCATCATCAGCACTTCAGATGCCGGTAACAACTGGTCAATAAAAAACAGCGGCGTACATAATAATTTGAATGGTGTGTTTTTTACTGATGCCAATAATGGTTATGCAGCAGGAACCGATGGGATTGTATTAAAAACCACCAATGGCGGGAATACATGGGATGAAAAAACAATGATCCATCAAGTTGAATTGTACTCAGTTTGCTTTCCAGATGCCGATACCGGTTATGTTGTTGGTTACAATGGCAATGTTCTCAAAACAACAGATGCCGGACTCACATATGAATACCAGACAAGTGGCACAAACAAAGTCTTATTTTCGGTATTTTTTGTCAATTCCAGTACCGGCTATATTTCAGGCAGTGGAGGTACAATACTGAGAACCAGCGATGGCGGAATAACCTGGATAGCGCTAAAAAGCGGCACTACTACTACCCTGCGCTCGATATACTTCGTGGATAGAGGCATAGGTTATGCGGTAGGAGATAACGGCACAATACTAAAAACAACCAATGCAGGTAGAAATTGGACTGTACAGACAAGTGGAACAACCCGTCCATTGTATTCTGTTCATTTTATAGATTCAAACACAGGTTACATTGCCGGTGAAGGAGGAACAGTGTTAAATACATCCGACGGAGGATCAACCTGGGTATTGCAGACTACAAATACCAATAACGGTTGTCTATCCGTTTGTTTCACAGATGATCATACCGGATATGTTGTTGGCGCAAGAGGTATTATTTTGAAAAATACAGACAATAACAGCACTTGGGA
This sequence comes from uncultured Bacteroidales bacterium, assembly GCA_964438935.1. GTDB lineage: Bacteria > Bacteroidota > Bacteroidia > Bacteroidales > UBA10428 > UBA5072. Next base: position 3,096 of record CAYTNC010000196.1, on the reverse strand, counting down.
ATATTTGTCGAGCGGCAATGACAATACGAACTTATATCTTCATTGGAATGATGTATATTTTACCGATGAAAACACCGGATTTGTCGTTGGTTCCGCTACACATATTAAGAAAACAACAGATGCAGGAGAAACCTGGAACACAGTTGCTTCTTATATGAATAGCAGTATGCTCCTTTCTGTCTTTTTTGTCAATTCCGAAACGGGGTATACTGTTGGATTCAGTGGTACCATTTTAAAAACATCAGATGGTGGAAACAACTGGACAGAACTATCAAGCGGGACTGTTAATAGACTGAATTCCGTTTTCTTCACAGATACATTAACAGGTTATGCTGTTGGTGACAATGGCACCATCATAAAAACTACTGATGGTGGAAATTCGTGGACATTACAAACAAGCGGCACCACCCATAAACTGAACGATGTGTTTTTCACTGGTACACAAACCGGATATGCAGTAGGGGCTAATGGCGCTATAATGGTTACAGACAACGCAGGCACTTCCTGGACAACCCAGGCATCCTATACTACCGAGGAACTAAGGTCGGTGTATTTTACAGACGCCAACACGGGACACATTGCCGGTGACAACGGTATAATAATTAAAATCACCAATGCAGGCTCAACACCCTGGATACAAAAGTCAATGCACAGCGGTCAGTTTTATTCAATACACTTTGTAAATGCAGACACGGGTTATGCAGGTGGGATAGGTGGCGATCTATATAAAACCACCGATGGCGGCGTATTATGGTCAAAGCATATAATAGACAGTTATTATAGTTTTTATGCTCTTTTTTTTACAAATGCAAACACAGGCTATTCTGTAAGTGGCAATGGAACTATTTTTAAAACAATCAGCGGAGGCGAAACCATTTTAAACCTGTCGGATAAAACACTGCAAGTATCAGAAATTGAAAACAGTTCAAAGAACTTCAGCATTAATTCAAATACAGGATGGATATTGACCAGTGATCAAGACTGGCTGACCACAAATCCTTCCTCCGGAACCGGTAATGCAACCATCACCCTTACGGCAGCAGCCAACCCGAATGAAACACCAAGAGTTGCAGTACTTACGGTTTCTGCAACCGGTGCCGGCAACCAGACAATTACCATAGAACAGGCTCCCATTAAGACGCTGAATGTTTCGCCAACCGGGTTATCCATTGCAGCGCTTAATAACAGCACAAACACATTTGATATTACATCCAATACATCCTGGACTGTATCAAGCAACCAAACCTGGTTAACGGTATCTGATGCATCGGGTTCGGGAAATGCAACCGTTACACTAACAGCAGATGCAAATCCGACGACCCAGGAAAGGGTCGCCACAATAACCGTTTCTGCTGATGGGCTTGCTGACCAGCTTATCACTGTAACGCAGGAAGCAGCCCTGCCTGTTGTCAATTTATCCTCAACCAGCTTATCCATTGGCGCTCCGTCCAATAGTTCAGATACCTTTGAAATTGTATCAAACACGGAGTGGACCGTATCAGTCGACCAGACCTGGCTAACGGTATCTGACGCATCCGGTTCCGGAAATGCAACCATCACACTAACGGCAGAGGAAAATCTGATTACTCAGGAAAGAACTGCCGCAATAACCGTTTCTGCTGTTGGGCTTGCTGACCAGCTTATCACTGTAACGCAGGAAGGTGGGCCTACTGGAATCCGGAGCACCAGCAATCCTCAGGTTAATCTGTATCCGAATCCTGTTATTGACAATTTAACGATAAGCGGGCTAAGTACCGGTGCAGATATTTCATTGTGTAATGTTGACGGACAGGTATTATTAAACATTCAGGCCGAATCAACTGAAACGGAAATAGATATGACAGGGCTCGCAGGCGGAGTCTATATCATCATTATTTCCGGTAACAACTCCTGTTTTGTCAGTAAAATAATAAAACAATAGAACTGAACCGGACGATACATTGCTGTAAAATCAACTGGATTGAACGTGAATCAAACTGAATCTAAAAAGTACAGGTAATGCCGCCATAAACATGTCGTGGTAAACCGGAATAATAATACCGGGATTCTGTACCACCAAAACCGCGGGCATTCACCACCAGCATCGATGCATAATGTGTATTGGTGAGGTTGTTGATGCCCGCGTAAATTTTAAAACGCCCGTTACACTTTACCGGAATTTCCGCTGATAGCTTCAGGTCGGCTACCGTGTAACCGCCATACTTTAACGTATTACCATCATCAAGGTATTGATTTCCGGTATACCTGCCCGTAACATCCATCGTAAAAAAACTTCCGGAATGCCATTGCATACTGGCCGACAGCAATTGACCGGGAATGCCGGGCAGGTGGTTGCCATTATATATATTGCCATCATCGGTGAAATCAATAAAGTGGTTCCACGACCGGGTGTATGAAATAATACATAAGAGCTTTCCCGGGAAACGCTCATATGAAAAAAGGCTTCCGCTGACCAATAGCTCCATACCCCGGTGGCGGGTGCGACCTGCATTGGCACCTGTAAAAATATCTTCGGTTAGCCTTTTGGTAACCAGCAGGTCTTTCAGTTCAATCCAGTACAGCGCGCCGTCAATACCCACACGGCCATTGAACAGGTTGAGCCTCAAACCGGCTTCAAACTGCCAGCCCTGTTCGGGCTTTATCTGGTCATTAACCGCCCCTTCGGGTAACAGGGTTTCTTCGGGTGAAGGCATTGAAAAACCATGGCCTGCAGAGGCATAAACCGATCCGTTGGAAAACAGTTTATAATTAAGGCCCAGTCGCGGAGAAAACACTGCCGGAAACTTGCGCGTTCCCGCCTGGTCGCCGTTGGCCAGGTACAGGTCGGTTAACCTGTACCCAACGAGATTCACCGCCCCTGCGAGCGAAACATTCAGTTTAGCAACAGGCCGGTAATACAGCATGGCAAAAACATTCAGCTGGTTGCGGTTTTCGCGGTTTTCATTAATCCCGACATCCGAAGTATCGAGCTTCCAATGATACGCTTCGGCGAGCCATTCGGCCCCCAGCACCCAGTCGGTTTTTTCATAATGCAGGTTCAGCCGGTTGCGTAACCCTGCGCTCATGGTTATATCGTCGAGGTTGTTGAACGGGCGC
>CAYTNC010000195.1:0-4940 GCA_964438935.1 uncultured Bacteroidales bacterium | reverse complement strand
CCGGCATTCAGCCCTACATAAACTGCATCTTGTTCCAACGCATTTTTCCTGCTGGTAATTTGTCTTAAAAATGGTGTGGTTTGGTTCGAGAATTCAACCTTTTTAAAATACCTGGCGATCAGGGAAATCAATTCTTCCGGTAAGGCAAAAACATTGTAAATTCCGGGGAATTCCAAATGATTGCAAAACAGTTCCGGATCCATTTCTCCTGCACAATTGAAGGCAAGGTAATCCTTCATTTTTCGCCTGTCGAAATACGCATCCGGTACCAATGTGGTTTGCTGTGTATAGCCAATAAACCTGACGGATTGAAATGGCAGATCAAATAGGGATTCCTGATCCAGAATTTCTGCAGTTTTTTCAATCAAATCACCGGTAAGATATACGTGTTCAAAACGGTGCTTTCTGAAAAGCACATAATTGTTAACGGTTTCGTCAGTAATACAATAGGTCAGACCACTCTGATTTGCCTGAAGTGAAATGCTGCAGGGGCCGGCTGCTTCCTGATCAAATGATCTGTCAACAAGGTTTATTTCATACATGAATCAACTATTTAGCCTTTTGCTCATCTGAATTACGATGACAATCAATTTATTCCAATAAGAGTCACCTGCGAATTTAACTAAAAATCCATTAGAGCTGAAATCTATTATTAAATAACTTTGCAGACATGCTTAACCTGTAAAATCAAAATCCTTTATTACATGCTTGCTGATCATTTTGGTACACAAATACGAAACAACCTCGGACATCCCCCAACTCCCGGACAGGATAAGCTCATCGACCACCTGATTAGTTTTGTACTCGATGAAAATTCGGAAAAGATATTTATTGTCAAGGGATATGCCGGTACGGGCAAAACATCTCTGATCAGCGCGCTTGTTAAAACACTCGACTCGTTAAACCGAAAAACTTTGTTGCTTGCACCAACAGGAAGAGCCGCAAAGGTTTTCTCGGGCTATTCGGGGAAAAGCGCTTTTACCATTCACCGGAAAATATACAGGCAGAAATCAGCCACCGACGGGTTTGGCAATTTTGTTCTCAATAAAAACCTTTTCAGCAGCCTCATCATTATTGTGGATGAGGCCTCCATGATTTCCGATTCCGCATCGGAATCTTCTCCCTTCGGTTCCGGGCGTTTGCTGGCCGACCTGATCAGTTTTGTCAATGATGGCAATGACTGTAGGCTGATTTTGGTTGGCGACACAGCTCAGTTGCCGCCGGTAGGCATTATTTTGAGTCCTGCCCTCGACAAAACCGAGATGTCGCTTTACATGCCTGTTGCCGGTGAATTCACGCTCACCGATATCGTGCGACAGAACCAGCAATCCGGTATTCTTCAGAATGCCACAATCATTCGCAACCACATCACCCGGGATGATCTTTCCATTCCTGCGCTCTTACATAAATCATATCAGGATGTCCGTTTTATTTCGGGTCAGGAATTGGTTGATTCCATTGAAAGAGCCTATGAGCATCATGGCATTGAAGATGTTATGGTTTTATGTCGCTCCAATAAAAAAGCAAATCAATACAACAATGGTATCCGCAAGATGGTTCTTTTCAGGGAAGAGGAACTTTCATCAGGCGATTTGCTGATGGTGGTTAAGAACAATTATTTCTGGCTGAAGGATAAGCCTGATCTCGATTTTATTGCCAATGGCGACATTGTCAGGGTGCAAAAAATTAAGAAATTCGAAGAAAGATATGGCTTCCGGTTTGCCCTTGCTATGCTTCACCTGATCGATTATGATGTCGATTTTGAAGCCTGGATTCTGCTGGATGCCCTTACTGCCGAAAGTGCCGCCCTGGGTCAGGAAGAAAACAGAAAACTGTATTACAGTGTACTTGAAGACTACACCCACCTGAATACAAAAAGCAAACAATACAAGGCCGTGAAGGAAGATCCCTTCTTCAATGCCCTCCAGGTAAAATATGCCTACGCCGTTACCTGTCACAAAGCCCAGGGTGGCCAGTGGAAAGCCGTGTTTGTTGACCAGGGCTATATTCCGGCAGAAAAAATTGATATGGAATACCTGCGGTGGTTGTATACGGCTGTCACCCGGGCTACTGAAGAACTCTACTTCGTTAATTTCAGCAAGGAGTTCCAGGAATAGTCGATTAACGGTCGTGCAGTCGCATAGTCGTGCAGTCGTGCAGTCTTGCGGTCATGCAGTCATGCAGTCATGCAGTTTTGCAGTCGTGTAGAATCAGAAATCAATCCTGTAGCTGATACTCGGAATAACAGCAACTTCTTTCAACTCTTCAACAGTTTGGGAAACATAATTGTACCTGTGACCATAGAATTCCTTCTGAAAAAGGAGATTCACAAATTGAAACGACCATGTGGCCGAATACCGGGGCTTGTTGCGCTGCCATGATGCAGAGAAGTCCAGGTAGTATACAGCAGGCTTCCGCTCACTGAATGCTTTGTTCTCATTGTAAATGACATCGCGGGCCAGTGCGGAGGAAGCCTGGTCAACCGGGCTGATCCGGTCTCCGCCCAGCAGGCTGAACTTCCAGTTAATGCCTATGATGTTGTTCTTCTGATGGCCGGTTATCCATTCCTTGCCAAACAGTAAATTAACCACGTAGTTTTTATTGAACCGGGTGCTGCGTTCGATATGATCACCTCCCGTGTACCTGGAATCAAAGAATGAGCCGGTGACCAGGTAATAATAACCCGAATGCAGAAACCTTTCCAGCGTAATGTCAATACCCACATTGTGTCCGCTGCCTTCATTCACCAGTGAATCATTAAAAAACCAGTCTATTTCAAGATTCATCATTGAGAAGGAAGACCCGGGAATAACGGGAACATCAGACAATCTCTGGAAAAATGGCTCAATCCGCAAACGGCTGTATTCACCTGTTGCAAGTTCATATGAAAAAACAAGATGTTGCGCCTTGGCCAGTTTCAAATTCAGATTGGGTCTGACTTTTTCCGATCCGTATTCCTTGCCGGCAAAGTAGAAACCAATGGGCTCCAGCCTGCTGTGCATGCCATAGGCCACACTTACAGTATGCTTTGGCGCAAATTTCCATTTGAGGCTTGCCCGTGGTTCAATAGTCAGTTCTTTGGTAAGGGAAAACCGCTGCGCATGAATACCTGCGTTTAAGGACAGATTGGGAAGCACATCAAGTCTCGACTGTGAATAGAACTGCAGGATTTCACTGCCCCCGTTCTCTTCCGCATAGGTAACCAGAGAATTGGTTTCATCAGAGAATTGCTTCAGGCTGATGCGGTAAGTCAGCCGGTTAAGCGAAAGTCCCGTTCTGTTGGTATGTTTCGGACTGAATTTGTGATTCACCAGAAAGCTAATGGTATATTTCCGGTCGTTCTGCTCTATCCGGTCAGTCGGGTACAATTCAAGCCCACCATCGAGCCGGTTCCTGTGCCAGCTGATGTAGTTTCCGGTTGCAGCAACCGCAGCATTCATGTATGTTTTATCAGAAATTATGGTTTTATAGTTCAAGCCTGCAGCGCCCATCCGATTCTTATTTTCATCTTCTTCCCTGTCTGAATAATACGCCCAATATGTCGAATCTCTTTCGACCTCCGATCCGGTGCGGTCAGTTGAGAACAGGCCCCAGGTGCTTATACTACCTGATTTTCCAACCGGGAAATTCAACTTGTACGACAAATCCTGGTACCTGATTCCCCTGGCATTCTCAGGCAGCCATGGTGAAATCAGCCCCAATGTTGAGTAGCGGTAATTGATCAGATAGGATGATTTTTTACCCCCGGCAAACGGTCCCTCAGTGGCAAAATCAACTCCAATAATACCGGCCTTAATAGTATGTTCTCGTTTTTCGTTATTCCCGGTGCGTATTCTCATATCAAAAACCCCCGAAAGGGCATTGCCATATTCAGCAGGAAATGCCCCGGTGAAAAAGTCGGAATTACTGAGCATTTGTGAACTAAGGGCAGTTATTCCTCCGCCGCCAAAAGTACTGACATTGGCAAAGTGACTCGGGTTGGGAATTTCAACTCCTTCCATTCTCCACAACAACCCTTTGGGTGCATTACCCCTGATTACAATGGCATTTGAAGAGAGTGACCCGGCAACCCCCGCAAAAGCGGTTGCCAGATGTGCCGGATCGTCAATGCCACCGGCGTACCTGGACGCCTCTTCCATGGTTAACTGCCTGGCACTGATCATAGCCATTGGATTAATCGCCTGCTCCTTGTTGGAATATGCCTTTACGGTCACCTGCTGCACTGTTGTTGCTGATTCTTTCAGACCGATATGCAGCATCACTTCTTTTCCGCTTAAAACAAGTACCTCTGAAACCACAGCAGTTTCATAACCAATATAGATGACTCTCAGATTATACCTCCCCAACTGAATTCCTTCAATCCTGAATTTACCATCGGAATCCGCGACAGAACCTATTACGGGATCAGTGCCATCAATTACTACTGTAGCCCCCGGTAAGGGTATTTGGGAATCCACATCACGGATTTCGCCTTTAATGGTCTGCCTTAACGGTTGTGAAAAGCAGTTCCTGCTGAAAAAAACAACTGACAAATAAGCCAGTATGGTTATAAACCTTTTAATACCCTGAAATTTCATGTTTGAATTTTGTAATTTTGACCAAAGATCATGGGTTTCATCTTAATCTGAAATCCTGAAAAATCAGTATTTTTTATGCCCAAACAATTGCAACAGCTTTTCAAAGAGCACCAGAAAATTCTTGACCAACAGGTCTTTAATCCTGCTGATTTGAATTATGGTATTCTGGACTACCATACCCGTTTACTGGAAAGCATTGATGTGGTTGACAGCGGGTGCCTTTCAGTTTTCGACCTGTACCAGCGCAAGCATGTTTATTACTCTCCCAAATTTGCCACGTCACTGGGATGGGATGCCGGACGTGCAGCGCATGATTTTGAATATTCCAACAGCCTGATACATCCCGATGATCTCCCGCTTCTT
>CAYTNC010000194.1:0-4984 GCA_964438935.1 uncultured Bacteroidales bacterium | reverse complement strand
TTTATTTTGCGGAAAATTTTTTTTATGGGTAAAGTATCAGATATTTCAAAAGGAACCTTTGTCAGGTATAATGGTGAGCTTTCCATAGTTCTGGAGTATGAACACCGTACCCCGGGCAATTTAAGGGCTTTTTACCAGGTGAAGATGCGCAACCTGAAATCGGGCAGACTGATTGAACAGCGCTTCCGTCCCGACGATGAGATGGAAATAGTAAGGGTTCATTTTAAAGAACATCAGTTCCTGTATATCGACGGGGGCAATGTGGTTGTTATGGATAATGAAACCTATGATCAGATACACGTACCCCAGGAGACTATTGGTGAGGGTATTAAGCTGCTGAAAGAAGGCGCCAACATTAAGGTATTTTTTGACGGAGAGGAACCTGTATTTGCAGAGTTGCCGGTTAGCGTTGAAATGGAGGTTACCTATACCGAGCCGGGAATGAAGGGAGATACAGCAACACGTACGCTGAAGGCTGCTACCATTGAAACGGGGGCTCAGCTTAAGGTGCCGCTCTTCATCAATATTGGCGATCGGATTAAAATTGATACGCGCACAGGCGACTATATTGAAAGGTGCAAATAAGTTGCATTTAAAAAGATTTTATTGGGCTGTTATTAAATTTCCTATTGGTTTGAAAAAGAAAATCCGGCCATGCCCATGTCCGGATTTTTTTATTGGATGTTGAAAAAAGAGGTCTGAATTACTGATTCTGTTCTTCATTAAAGCTCTTGTCATATTGCGTCATTGCTTTCTCGCTCATTCCCATGCTGCTGAAGCCTCCGTCGTGGAAAAGGTTTTGCATGGTAACCTTCCGGGTCAGGTCGGAAAAAAGTGTAATGCAATAATCAGCACAATCTTCAGCTGAAGCATTACCCAGGGGTGACATCCTTTCGGTGAAATCAATCAGCGAATCAAAGCCGAATACGCCGCTTCCGGCGGTTGTGAATGTAGGCGACTGTGAAATGGTATTGATACGGATTCTTTTTTCGCGTCCGTAAATGTAACCGAAACTGCGGGCAATTGATTCAAGAAGGGCTTTGGCATCTGCCATGTCATTGTATCCGTAAAGAGTTCTTTGGGCTGCCACATAGGACAAAGCCAAAATTGAGCCCCAATCGTTAACTGCATCAAGTCTGCGGCAGATCTGAATGACCTTGTGAAAAGAAAGTGCCGAAACATCAAGCGTTTTTTGGTAGTAATCATAATTGATGTTATCGTATGGTATTCCTTTTCTAACATTGGGCGACATGCCGATGGAGTGGAGCAGAAAATCAAATTTTCCGCCAAAGAATTCCATTGATTTGATCACCAGATTCTCAAGATCTTCAGCACTGGTAGCATCAGCCGGAATCACTATGCTGTTGCAGGCTTTTGCCAGTTCATCCACCTCACCGAGCCGCATGGCAACCGGTGTATTGGTAAGAACGATTTGAGCCCCCTCCTCATGTGCCTTCTCAGCTACTTTCCAGGCTATCGACCGGTCGTTCAGCGCTCCAAAAATAATACCCTTCTTTCCTTTCAGCAGGTTATATGCCATAATGTTTATATTTAAGTAAACCGCAAAGATAAACCAGGAACCTGAAATGAAAAATACAATTTAGTTTCCAAGCAAAGCCCTTGCATTTTCAAGAGCGGCATGGGTGACTTCTTCACCGCTCAGCATTTTTGCTATCTCCAGATGTCTTTCTTTGGGAGTAAGCAGTTTCATGCGGGTAACCGTGGTATTCTCCTCATCGGACTTGTACACCAGGAAGTGGTTTTTACCCTTACTGGCAACCTGGGGCAGGTGCGTGATGTTGATAATCTGCATCCGTTCAGCCATGCGGTTGATGATGTTGCCCACTCGTTCGGCTATTTCCCCTGAAACACCGGTATCTATTTCATCAAAAATAATGGTGGGCATTCCCGAAGAATCCGACATCAGCGATTTGATACACAGCATCAGCCGTGATATTTCACCTCCTGAAGCCACACGGGCAATATCCTGCATGTTCATGTTCCTGTTTGCCGAGAAAAGAAATTGTATGGTATCGGAACCAAACGGATTGAAGTCGGTTGTCTTTTCGAGCCTGATGCTGAAGCCTGCATTGGGAATACCTACTTCACGCAACAGGTCAGTAATTTTCTCTTCAAATGGGTTCAGTGCTTTTTTCCGTTGCGCGTTAAGCTTGTCGGAGAAGTCTGCCAGTGCGGTTTCTGCTTCCTTTAGTTTTTTATCCGCTTCGCCCAGATTGAAATCATAAGAGTTGATTTCATCAACTTTGATCTTCAGCTGATCACGTAAGGCAATCAATTCAGAAAGGGAGGTAACCCGGTGCTTTTTTTCGAGTGAGTAGATCAGGTTGAGGCGCTCGCTTACCTGGTTCATTCTGTCGGGGTCATGGGTCAGCTGGTTGTTCAGCATTTCGGTAGCGCCGGCAATATCCTTTATTTCAATGTAAACCGATTCAATCCGGGCAGCCAGGTTTTCTTTTTCCCGTAAAAATTTCTGTATCCGGTTCAGGGCAACTGAACAATCCTTCAATTGCTGAAGCACTGATGTCTCATCTCCCTGGAGCAGGGAAGAAGCGGTTGAAAGTCCGGTTTTGATCTCCTCGGCATGAGTCAGTTCTTCAAGTTCTGATTCAAGTTCCTCCTGTTCGCCTTCACGAAGCTGTGCATCCCGGAGTTGCGTGAACTGGAACTGGAGGTAATCCAGTTCCGATTTTGCCTGGTCAGCTTCACCGCTCATTTGCCGGTATTGTTTCTGCAAATTCTTGTACGCTATGTATTGGAGCCTGTAGGAATCCAATAAGTCCTGGTTTTTGGCATAACTGTCAATAACCTTCATCTGGAATACACTATCGGACAGGTTCAGATTCTGATGCTGTGAATGGATATCGATCAGCTTGTTGCCCAATTCAGTAAGCAGCTCAAGATTCACGGGGGTGTCGTTGATAAAGGCACGCGATTTACCGTTAACAGCAATTTCGCGCCGGATGATCAACTGGTTATCGTAATCAATGCCCTTATCGGTAAAGAAATCCTGCAATCCGTAATGGGTGATGTCAAATGTGCCTTCCACCAGGCATTTTCTTTCCTTGTTTAACAGCACGGAAGTGTCAGCACGTTTGCCCAGGATGAGGGAAAGTGCGCCCAGCAATATGGATTTACCGGCACCTGTTTCACCTGTAATGATGGTAAGGCCTTTCTTAAAATCAATTTGAAGGGAACTGATGAGTGCATAATTCTCAACAACCAGGTTGCAGAGCATATTCCGAAATATTAATAATGCAAGATAGCAAACATTATTTTGAACCGCTCAAAATAGTGCGGTATTTATCTGCATGGGTGGGATCAATCTGGTTCAGCACAGCAGTTACCCGCCTTTTCTCATCATCCATGGATTCTTTGAAAATGCTGACAAATTCATCCGACTTGGCATCCAAAACAACCTGGAAAAAATGCATAAACGGATCCGGTCTGCTTTTGAACAAATCCTGCAGCAAAATGAAGCTTTCAGCTATGGCTAATCTTCCCTCAACCGGTTTATCATACATCAGATCGAGCCCAAGGCGGTGATAGTTGTATAAGAATTCCCTCACGGGAGCATATTCTTCATCCAGGATGTTATGAACAAGCCAGTACCTGTTTCTCCGGCTGGTGCTTTCACCTGCTCTCCATCCTCTTTCTTTTGCATTTTGTGCGTTGTTTACAACTTTCTCAGCTTTCTGAAAAAATTCAGTGCCTGATTTAAGACCGAATGAGTCAAAATCGAGCCCCAGGATAATGTAGGCATAATAAGCCAGCACAGAAGTAAGATTGGACAGATGCGCGGTTTCACTGAATTCAAGTGGTTCATACTCAAGGTAAGTGAAATCAATATCGTTATCTATATAATTGAGCAGAACCGTGTTGAATGAGGAATTGAATACCGGCCTGCGCACCTGCAGCGTCAGGGTTCCTTTGCATTGGTCTCCGGAATAACTTTGTATATTGAACATCAAACTACATTCAATTCTTTCATTGTTGGAAAACTTATAGTTGCTCCAGGCCCGGCCATTCATGAATTCATTGATTGAACTTTGCAGCGTTTGAAAGATCTGCTTGTTTGATCCCTGGAGGTTTTGCGTGGTGATTTGTATGTTGCACCTGAGCTCCTGTGCTTGCAGCGTGAAGCCTGTAACCATTGTAAATACCAGCAGTAACAACCTTTTCATCAGCGTATGATTTTTGTTAGATAATCAACTATGTCATGAGCCACATCGTGCTTTGATTTTAACTCAAAGCGGGTTGTTTTATTGTTTTTACCGATGATGGTTATTTTATTTGTTTCGCTGTTAAATCCGGAACCTTTGTCGTTCAGTGAATTCAAAACAATGAAATCGAAGTTCTTTTTCTTGAGTTTTTCCCGGGCATTGGCCAGTTCGTTATTGGTTTCAAGGGCAAAACCGGCAAGAAACTGTCCTGGTTTCTTCAGTCTTCCCAACTCGGCGGCAATATCCGGATTGGGTTCAAGTTCCAGCACCAGGTTCACGGCCTTGCTTTTGATCTTATGACCAACAGGCGATTTGGGGCGGTAATCAGCCACTGCTGCAGCAAGAATGGCACCGTCTGTATCTTTGAAAAATGAAAGGCAGGCTGAAAGCATCTCTTGTGCGGTATTTACCCTGTGAAGGCTGATATTTTTATGAACCGGCTCCAATGCAACCGGACCGCTGACAAGAATTACCCGTGCACCGGAATGGGCCAGTTGTTCAGCAAGGGCAAAACCCATTTTCCCGGATGAGTAGTTGCCAATAAAACGGACTGCATCAAAAGGCTCGTAGGTAGGTCCTGAGGTGACCAGGATGGTTTTACCGGCTAGTTTTTCCCGGACTTTTTTTTTTCAGTGGTGGTGAAATGGTTTTTCAGGGCCTGAACAATTGGTTCCGGTTCTTCCATTCGGCCCTTGCCAATAAGGCCACTGGCAAGTTCGCCACTGGCGGGTTCCAGAATTATA
>CAYTNC010000193.1:0-5066 GCA_964438935.1 uncultured Bacteroidales bacterium | reverse complement strand
GAAAGGAAATCCGGAAATACTTCGGCACTTCGCTGAAGCTCCGCCAGGTATCTGCTGCAGGCGACAACAGTTGCGAGTGGGAACTGAATGCATCGGGGAATGTGAATTTCGACATGGGCCGGTTTGGAATTGAATTTGTGGCTTCCCCGCGCCATGCCAATGGCATTGTTATTACCGGTCCCATATCCCAAAACATGGCCGAGCCTCTGCAAATATGCTACGATGCCATACCCGATCCCAAAATAATCATCCTGGCCGGAACCGATGCAATCAGTGGCGGCATATTTGCCGGAAGCCCGGCGCTTAACAGGACGTTTCTTAACAAATACCAGGTTGACCTTTACCTGGCCGGGAATCCCGCACACCCCTTAACCATCATCAACGGCATTTTGGCACTAACACGGGGCAAATAAACCGGAGTGATTTGCAGATTTTTTGCTGAACCGCTCAGGTATATGACATAGTTAATCCTTTTTACAAAAAAGTTTTTTTAGATTTGATTATTCTTATAAAATAATCAAATATGTCCCCATCCAAAGCAAAGAACTACTCCAATCTCCAGACCTTTTCCCTTGTTTCGCTCAGGCTGTTGCTGGGCTGGTATTTTTTATACGAAGGCCTTGTTAAGATAGCCAATCCCGACTGGTCGGCCTATGGCTATCTGATGGATTCGCAGGGACCATTGGCCGGATTCTTTCATTCCGTGGCAGAAAATGCCAGCACGGTGGCCACCATTGATTTTCTGAACGAATGGGGACTCGCGCTGATCGGGCTGGGCCTGATCCTGGGCCTTTTTACCAGGCTGGCCTTAATTTTCGGCATGATGTTGCTCATTTTGTATTATTGCTCACACCCTCCCCTGGCTTCCATCAGCTATATTATGCCGCAGGAAGGGAGCTACCTTTGGGTAAACAAAACGCTCATTGAAATATTTGCCATGGCGGTTTTGCTTGTTTTTCCGACAAGCCGGATTTTCGGGATGGACCGGTTGATTTCTAAATGGTTTAAAAAATAGGCTGCTGGATTATGAAAAAAAAGAATTCATCAAAAGATACCTCCGCCAACACCCAAACGCAAAAAATTGCCCGGCGCGACCTGATCAAAGGATTGGCTGCAGTTCCTGTTTTGGGAGCTTTTACCTATGCCTGGTTACGCAAAAGCAACATTGACGAGACTTATAAAAAACAAATGCGCGAGGTGGTCCATCTTACCTCGCAACCGGTTGAGCTGGCACCTGCTGTTAAAGACGGGAAACCAATCCGCCTGGGAATTATCGGCTTCGGTATCCGCGGAAAACAACTCCTGCGGGCAGCAGGGTTTCCCGAACCCGAATGGATTGATGAGCAGAAAAAAGCACACGCCGAAAACAGGCAGAACACCAATTACCAGAGCTACATGGAACAGGAACAGCTTCCCATTGAAGTGAACGGTGTATGCGACATCTTTTCGGTATATTCCCGGGCAGCTGTTGTTGCCGGATCCAACCAGTACCGTGAAGGAACCGGAGGGAAAATGGGAAAAGAACCCAAACAATACAAAACCTACCTTGAGTTACTCGATGCTCCCGATATTGATGCTGTGATTATTGCCACTCCCGACCACTGGCATGCGCCCATGGCCATTGAGGCCGCAAAAAGGGGTAAGCATGTTTACTGCGAGAAACCGGTGAGCTGGACCGTTCCCGAAACCTATGAACTGGTGAAGGTGGTAAAAGAAAAAGGGATTGTTTTTCAGCTGGGTCACCAGGGAAGGCAAACGGAAAGCTATACCAAAGCCCGCGAGGCCATTGAAAAAAATGTACTGGGGAAGGTAAACCTGATTGAAGTGTGTACCAACCGGAACGATCCGAACGGTGCCTGGGTATACGACATTCATCCTGAAGCCAATGCCGCTACAATCGACTGGCCTCAGTTTATCGGACAGGCGCCTTTTCATGATTTCAGCCTGGAGCGCTTTTTCCGCTGGCGCTGCTGGTGGGACTACAGCACCGGCCTTAACGGCGACCTGCTCACCCATGAGTACGATGCCCTCAACCAGATCATGAGCCTGGGTATTCCCGGAAGTGTGGCCTCATCGGGCGGCATCTATTTCTTTAAAGACGGCCGCACAGTTCCCGATGTACTCCAGGTAGTCATGGAATTTCCCAAACACGAACTGTCGTTCCTTTACAGCGCTACCCTGGCCAGCGGGCGCTCACGCGGGAAGGTGATCATGGGTCACGATGCCAGCATGGAAATCAGCGACCGGCTCGTGATCAAAGCCGAACCGGAATCAACACAGTACAAGAAAAAAATTGAAGAAGGACTCATTGACCCGAATACACCGCTTTACGCATTCACTCCGGGTAAAAAAGGAGCCGACGGCTTTGCCACTGCAACCGAACAGTACTTTGCCAGCAGGGGTCTGTTGTATACGTACCGCGATGGTAAAAGAGTGGACACCACACACCTTCACATCAAAGAGTGGCTGAATTGCATCAGGGCAGGAATTCAGCCCAGCTGTAATATTGACCAGGCATTCGAGGAGGGAATCAGCGCTCACATGTCCACCAAAGCCTTTCTTGAGAACCGGAGGGTATTCTGGGATGCTGAAAAGCAGGTGATCGTTTAGGATTTGAAGTGCAGCCGTATTTTTTAACATGTTTTTAACTGTTTCAGGTTCACCTAAGTTTGAATTTGACTAACTTAGAACTTCATCAACTGCTCCATAATACAAAACTATATTTAACTAAAAATCTGCATCTATGAACCAAGACAAGAAAACAGGGATCAGCCGCCGGGAATTCCTGGGCAACACAGCAAAAGCTGCTGCCGTTTTCACCATTGTCCCCAGTCATGTTGTGAGTGGACTTGGGTACAAGGCCCCCAGTGATAAACTGAATATTGCCGCAGTAGGTATCGGCGGCATGGGAAATTCCAACCTGAAAGCCGTTACCAGCGAAAACATTGTGGCTTTGTGCGATGTCGACTGGGGTTATTCGGCCGGTGTTTTCAACGCATTTCCGGGAGCTAAAAAGTACTGGGACTGGCGCGTTATGTACGATGAGATGAAAGATTCCATCGATGCCGTTATTGTGGCAACCGCCGACCATACACACGCAATCATCGCGGCAACCGCAATGACCATGGGCAAGCATGTTTTTGTTCAGAAACCGCTAACCCATACCGTTTATGAAAGCCGACTCCTTACCAAGCTGGCTGCCAAATACAAAGTGGCCACCCAAATGGGTAACCAGGGCAGTTCGGGAGAGGGTGTCAGACAAGCCTGCGAATGGATCTGGGCAGGCGAAATTGGCGAAATCAAAAAGGTTGAAACCTTTACCGACCGGCCTATATGGCCCCAGGGTCTGAACCGCCCCGCACAGGGTCATTGGGTTCCCGAAACACTCAACTGGGATCTTTTTATCGGTCCCGCTCCCATGCGCCCCTATAACTCCATTTACACTCCCTGGAACTGGCGCGGATGGTGGGATTTCGGAACCGGTGCACTGGGTGATATGGCCTGCCACATTCTTCATCCCGTATTTAAAGGCCTCAGGCTGCAATACCCCACCAAAGTGCAGGGTAATTCCACGCTGTTGTTAACCGATTGTGCTCCCAATGCCGAATTTGTAAAATTTACCTTCCCTGCCCGCACCGGGTTGAAAACCGATAAAATCAAGTTTCCCGAAGTGGAGGTTACCTGGTCCGACGGTGGCATCAAGCCCCTGTTCCCCAAGGGATGGCCTGCCGGAAAAGACATGAATGATGCCGGAGGCGGCGTGATATTCCATGGCACCAAAGACACGCTGGTTTGTGGTTGCTACGGTAAAGACCCATGGCTGCTTTCGGGAAGAACTCCTGCTACCCCTAAAACATTGCGCCGTGTGGATGTAAGCCACGAAATGGACTGGGTGAATGCCTGCAAACAAACTCCTGAAAGCCGTGTTGAACTGTCATCCGACTTTAAAGAAGCCGGACCCTTCAACGAAATGGTAGTGATGGGTGTACTGGCTGTTCGCCTGCAGGGACTTAACAAGGAACTCGAATGGGACGGCCCCAACATGCAATTCAAAAACCTGGGAGACACCGAAACCATCAAAATATGTGTTGAAGATAACTTCTCCATCAAAGACGGGCATCCCACCTTCAATAAAAAATGGACCGACCCATTGCCGGCCAGGGTATTTGCCAGTGAACTGATCAAGCATACCTACCGGAATGGCTGGTCGCTGCCGGCTATGCCTGCATAACAAATAACTGATTACTAACACATAAAACCTATTATTTGGTATGAAACATGTAATATCTTCATTAGTGCTGATCAGCCTGTTAATTGCAGGCAGTCAGATGTTTTATTCCTGCAAATCCTTTGGTAAAAAAGCCGACACTACAAATGCTGAAGCCATGGTAATTGATCCTTTCAACAGCCTTACCGAACAGGAAAAAGCCGAAGGCTGGATCATGCTGTTCGACGGTAAATCGTTTGACGGTTGGAGAGGTTACGGAAAAGACTCTTTCCCTGCCGGCGGCTGGGTAATTGACAGCAATACACTGAAGTGCAACGGCTCGGGCCGCGGGGAAGCCGGTAGTGCTTCCGGTGGTGATATCCTTAACGATAAGAAGTTTTCCAACTTCCACCTCAAACTGGAATGGAAAATTTCAGAAGGCGGCAACAGCGGTATTTTCTATCTTGGGCAGGAAGATTCCACATTCGATTTCATCTGGAAAACGGCCCCTGAAATGCAGGTGCTTGACAACGCCAAACATCCTGATGCCCAGGCCGGAAAAGACGGCAACCGCCAGGCCGGCTCACTGTACGACCTCATCCCTGCCGTTCCGCAAAATGCAAAACCTGCCGGAGAATGGAACACCGCAGAGATCAAGGTTTACAAGGGTACCGTATGGCACTACCAGAATGGCGTACAGGTACTCGAATACCACCTTTGGACACCTGAATGGAATAAAATGGTTGCCGACAGCAAATTCCCCGCGCTGAACCCCAAATGGGCCGAAGTTGCTGCCGAAGGCTATATCGGCCTCCAGGACCATGGCGATGACGTATGGTACAGGAATATAAAAATTAAA
>CAYTNC010000192.1:0-5089 GCA_964438935.1 uncultured Bacteroidales bacterium | reverse complement strand
ATTGTGCAGACGAATGGCCCAAAAAGGATATGCTGTTGCCAATATTGATTACCGTTTAGACCCAAACTTTAGTTTATATAATTCTTTGGGCAACAGAAGGGCCATGACAGATGCCATGCATGATGCAAAACAAGCTATCAGGTATTTTAAGGCTAATGCAGCAACTTATAAAATAGATACTTCTCTCGTTTTTATTGGAGGTGAATCTGCCGGGGCAATTACATCTATGATGGCATCTTATGTTGACAAGCAAAATGAAATGGATGTGTACCCAATGGCAAACCATGATAATCCAATCGGAAGCACATCAAATGCAGATGTGAGTAATTCGGTAAAAGGGACCTTGTGTTTATGCGGTATGATTTTAGATACAATGGCAATGGAATTGCCCACAGATCCAACCATTTTATGGGTTCATGGAACCAATGACGATTTTATTCCTGTTTCTCTTGCCTTTAATGTATTGCTGCGCGCCAGCCATATAGGTTTACCGGTAGCGGCAAAACCATACCAGGGAGCAACCCACTGCCCCTGGTACTATGGTAACCCAAATTGGGCAATCTATTTGGACTCAGTAACCACAGACATAACAAATTTTTTGTACCCCATAGTTACTTCTACTGCGATTGTTAATCAAGCCAGGGATATAAAAGAAATTCAGATTTATCCCAACCCCTTTCATCATGCAGTTACTGTAAGCGGAATATCATTTAACGCCAGGGATGTTAAAATTTACAGTTTGCCTGGTGAAGACTTGACCAAGCTGATAAGATGTTACGACCAGAATTTAGATTTAAGCAGATTGCCAATTGGAGTTTATGTATTGAAGATTAGAGATTATGCTGAAATTATTTATAAAAAGTAGACTGTCTTGTTGGTTATTAAGGGATATCAACCCGCATCAGATATGTTGTGAACTGATTGGCATGTACACCGCAATCACGTGTTTTTTAAGCTCAAACGGTGGTAGTATGAGGTCTCATTAAAAAGCTTTGCCATGAAATATTGCTTCATTTTGTTGCTTTTTATTGTGCAATTAACTTTTGCACAATCAAACCAGGAAAAGGCTTTTGAAAAAGGGAGGGCTGCCATTCAGTTAATGGATAACGGACAGGTTGAGGAAGCTGTAAAATTACTTGAAGAGGCTCAAAAACTTGACCCGGAAAGATTTGACTATCCTTATGAAATGGCTTATGCCCGTTATATCCAACAGGACTTTAAGGGCGCCATTAAAATTCTTGAGAAAATTGAAAGTCACCGGGATGTGTCTGACAGACTCTATCAACTGTTGGGGAACAGCTATGACAATATTGGAAATACAGATAAGGCCATGGGTGTTTATGAGCGCGGATTGATGAAATTTCCCCACTCCGGTTCTCTATATCATGAGCAAGGAATTGTAAAAATGAACCGCCAGGAGTATGATGAAGCACTTTCATTCTTTGAGAAAGGAATATATATGTCCCCCGCTTTTCCGTCGAATTACTACCGGGCAGCAAAAATATACTGCAGTTCAACAGAAGAAGTCTGGGGGATGATTTATGGAGAGATTTTTATTAATCTTGAAAGAAATAGCCAAAGAACCGTTGAAATAAGCAAGCTACTTTACGATACCTATAAAGGCCAGATTTTATTTACTTCAGACACTTCAATGAGCGTTGGTTTTAGTCAGCAGACAACTATGAATGTCAGCAATTCTGCGGGTAAAAAAGAATTTAAATTGCCCTATGGTATGGTTTATGAGTTGACGCTTATGATGTCAATAGAAAATGAAAAAACAATTGATTTGAATTCCCTGGACAGAATACGTAAACGTTTTGTTTTCAATTATTTTAATCAGGAATTTGGCAGAAAATACAACAATGCTCTTTTCGAATACCAGAAGCAGATTGCCGACGCCGGTCATTTGGAAGCATACAATTACTGGGTGTTGATGAAAGGAAATGAAAATGAATTTGCCACATGGGTTGTCTTAAACAAAGAAAAGTGGGATCGTTTTACGGAATGGTTTACGGCTCATCCGATTAAAATAAATGATAAGAACCGATTCTTCAGCGGACAATATTAAACCCGAGGGCTATGAAAATCAGATTATCAGGTAGGTTATTCAGGCATTGTACAATTTCATAATGCGTCATAACAAATATACTTTCGGGCGATATTTTGCATGGTTCGACAGGCGGAGGCAGCCAGGTGATTGAAGCTACAATAACATTTTTTACCTCAACCCGCTCCGCTCCAAAAGCGGCTCGGCTGACGGATCCTGTCCCCTGAACCTTTTATACAAAACCTGCGGATCTTCGGTGCCGCCACGCGATAATATATGATCGCGGAATGCACTGGCCGTTGCCTGGTCAAATATCCCCTTCTGCTGAAACACCGAAAAGGCATCGGCATCCAACACTTCGGCCCACTTATAACCATAGTAACCTGCTGCATACCCGCCACCAAAAATATGGTGAAAGCCCGTGCTGAAACACACCCCGCCTACCGGCGGAAAAAGCTCGGTAGGCGCCATGGCGGCCAGCTCAAATGCACTTACTTGTCCGTCAAATGAACTGGTTAACGAATGCCAGGCCATATCGTTCAGGCCAAAGCTCAGCTGACGCACAAAGGCATAACCGCTGTTGAAATTGCGGCTCTTTAAAATATTCTCCAGCATTTCAACCGGCATCTTTTCACCCGTTTGGTAATGCACCGCCACCTCATTCAGCCACTCTTTTTCTTCGGCCCAGTTTTCCATAATTTGCGAGGGAAGTTCCACAAAATCGCGGTACACATTAGTACCCGACAGACTCAAATAGGTTACCTTACTGAAGATGCTGTGCAGCGCATGGCCGAACTCATGCAAAAAGGTTCGCACCTCATCATAGGTCAGCAATGACGGTTTATCAGTTGTGGGTTTGGTGAAATTCATCACCAGCGAAACATGCGGTCGCACATCGCTGCCGTTTAACCTGTGCTGCTCGAGGTAATTGGTCATCCATGCCCCACCCTGCTTACTCTCGCGCGGGAAATAATCAGCATACAACAAGGCCAGCAACGAACCGTCGGTATCTTTCACCCTGAAGGTTTTTACATCGGCATGGTAAACAGGAATGGTGGTGTCGGCTTCAAACGTAATTCCGTAAAGCCTGCTGGCAAGTCCAAATATCCCAGCCTCCACTTTTTCGAGTTGAAAATAAGGCTTGGTCATCTCATCGGTGATGGAAAATTTTTCGTTCCGCAACTTTTCGGCATAATAGGACCAATCCCAGCGCTCTATATCAAAATCAGCACCCAGTTTGCGGGCAAACGCCTGTACTTCGGCATATTCCTTTTGAGCTGCCGGTTTTGATTGATCCAGCAAATCGGCCAAAAAGGCATTTACCTTTTCAGGCGATTTCGCCATCCGTTCTTCCAGCACATATTGGGCATAGGAATTATATCCCAGTAATTTTGCCAGCTTCAGCCTGTTGTTAACTATTTTCCGGATTACTTCCTGGTTGTCCAGCTCATCCGATTTGAAGCATCTTGAGCTGTATGCCCTGAACATTTGCTCGCGAAGTTCCCGGCTGTCGGCATACTTCATGAACGGAACATAGCTGGGAGCCTTCAGGGTAAAAAGCCAGCCGTCGAGATTCCTGGCTTTGGCCTCCATCGCAGCAGCTTCCCTGACGAATTCAGGCAACCCGGCCAGATCTTCCTCACGGGTCAGGTGCAACCGGTAGCCATTGGTCTCAGCAAGCAAATGCTCTTCGAAGGTAAGTGACAGGGTGGAAAGTTCGGTGGTAATCCGGCGGTATTCCTCCTTGTCGGTTTTACTCAGGTTGGCACCGTTGCGTACAAAAGATTTATAGGTGTCTTCCAGCAGTTTAAGTTGCTCAGTATTCAGCTTCAGGCTGTCACGCCGGGTATAAACCAGCTTCACCCGTTCAAATAACTGCTCATTCAGAGTAATGTCGTTATAGTAAGCCGTAAGCATGGGCGAAATTTCCTGCGCCAATTGCTGTATTTCGGCGCTTGTTGCAGCGGAGTTGATATTGAAGAAAACCTGTTCAATTCTTTTGAGCTTGTAGTTGAGCTGCTCCAGGGTTTCAATGGTATTTGCAAAATCGGCTCCGGCTGTTTCATTCACAATGGTTTTGAGGCCGGCACGGGCTTCACTGATGGCGGCTTCAAAAGCCGGTTTGTAGTGGCTGGTCTGAATTTTGTCGAAAGGCACCGACTGCAGGGGTGTACAATATTCAATCATAAGCGGATTTCCGGTTTTAGCTTGGTTTTGTGAGAACGAAAATAGACATATCGTGTGAATAATCAGAATTGAAATCTTGGTTTTCATCATGTCAAATTTAGAGTTGCAAAATAATGGGAACAGATAAGAAAAAAACAACTTTCCGGGAAAAAAGTTGAGACCATTCGGGTTATCTTCTTTAAAAAGGGGCTACAATAGGCCCGACCCGGATTGGCATTCCGTTCACTCATTTTTCTTATATTTACCAAAACCGAAGAACCGATGGATAAAACCATTCTGCTCGGACACGGCAGCGGAGGCGTGATGACCAGCAACCTCATCAGCAACCTGTTTGTTAAGCATTTTAGCAACTCCAGGCTAAGCGTGCTTGGCGATTCGGCCCTGGCGAATGCAGGTGGTACGCTGATTGCTTTTACCACCGACTCCTTTGTGGTTGACCCGGTCTTTTTCCCGGGTGGCGACATCGGTAAACTGGCAGTCTGCGGAACGGTGAACGACCTGGCTGTTGCCGGCGCCAGTCCGTTATACCTGAGCTCAGCTTTTATTCTTGAAGAAGGTTTTCCGATGGCCGACCTGGAAAGAATTGTGACCTCAATGGCAGAAGCGGCAAGGAATGCCGGGGTCGAAATCATCACCGGCGATACCAAGGTGGTTAAAAAAGGCCAGTGCGACAAGGTGTTCATCAATACTGCCGGTATTGGGACCGTGGAGCAGAAGCATGCAGGTATTTCTTCCGGAGCACTCATCAGCGAGGGAGATCAGTTGCTCGTTAACGGATTCCTGGGCGATCATGAAATTGCCATACTGGCTGCCCGCGAAAATCTGCAGTTTGAAACACCGGTGATCTCCGATGTG
>CAYTNC010000191.1:0-5094 GCA_964438935.1 uncultured Bacteroidales bacterium | reverse complement strand
GCCCGGTATTATGTGTCAAAACTGAACCTTCAGTATGATCTTTTTTCCATTCCGGTCGGAACCCTTACGGTTAATGTACTGGGTAGTTTTATCATTGGCATCCTCACGGGTATATCAGCAAAAAGCGAGTTGCTGTCTGCCGAATGGAGGTTGTTTTTGATGGTGGGATTGTGCGGCGGGTTTACCACCTTTTCTTCTTTCACCAATGAAAACCTGATGCTTATGCATAACGGGCAATTTCTTACTATACTCATATATACAAGCCTGAGTGTGGTTCTCGGTTTTATTGCGGTTTATCTTGGTTATACAACAACTAACCTGTTATAAAAAATGGATTCACCTGAATACAGTGTTCTAAAAATTTATGCCAGCTCCACGGATAAAATGGGTTCCGGGTTGTTATACGAGCATCTTGTGCACCTTGCCAAGGACAAGGGAATTTCGGGGGTTACTGTTTACAGGGGAATTATGGGCTATGGTAAGAGCAGCAGCCACATCAGCACTTCGCGCTACTGGGAGCTTACGGAAAAGCTGCCCCTGATGATTGAGATGGTAGACACTACCGAAATACTGGAACAATTTTACAGGCTGATAGAATCAGACCTGTTGAAAATGCGTAAAGGATGCCTGGTTACAATAGAACCTGTGCGATTGATGCTCCAGCGGACTGGCTTGTCGGATAATACCGATTTATAAGGCGGAAACAAACCGGGCACAAAAAGCCGCCATATTTTCGCCATCAACGGCCGATGAAACGATACCCCCTGCATAACCGGCTCCTTCCCCGGCGGTGAAGAGATTGCTGATGTGGATGTGACTTCCTGATTCGGAATCACGTGGAATGCGCACCGGCGAGGAAGTCCTTGATTCCACGCCCACAATAACGGCATCCCGGGTAAGAAATCCCCTCATTTTGGTGTCAAATTTTCTGAATCCTTCCTGCAGGTTTCTTTTGATGAAATCGGGCATCCATTCGTGCATGGGCGACAAAACGGTCCCCGGAAGGTATGAGTTCACCGGCAGATTCTGGGAATCCCGGTTGCTTACAAAATCGGTGAGTCTTTGCGCCGGTGCTCTCTGTCCGTTATTCACTTGCCGGTAGGCTTTTTCTTCAAACAATTCCTGTAGGCGCAATCCTGCCAGCCCTTCAAGGTTCTGGTAATTCCGGTAATCTTCAGGCATTACCTGTACCACAATTCCGGAATTGGCAAAAGGTGAATTTCTTTCGGAAAGCGACATGCCGTTCACCACAATTTCTGATTCATTGGTGGATGAGGGTACAATCTGTCCGCCCGGACACATGCAGAACGAATAAACGCCTCTTCCGTTAACCTGTTCAACCAGGTTGTATGCGGCAGCCGGCAGGTGTTTGTCCTTACAGCCGTGATACTGAATATGGTCAATCAGAGCCTGGGGATGTTCCACCCGCACACCCATGGCAAATGGCTTCGCTTCAAGCAGGATGCCTTTACTCTGCATCATAAAATATACATCGCGGGCTGAATGACCGGTAGCGAAAATATAGGCATTACCCCTTATTTTTTCGTTCTTCTCAGTAATCAGGTAATCAATACGGCCATCAAGCAGCTTCAAATCTGTTACCCGGGTGTTGAACATTATTATGCCTCCTGCGCCCTCAATGGTCTTACGAATATTGGTAATTACGCCGGGGAGTTTATCGGAACCTATGTGGGGGTGTGCTTCATACAGGATGCTTTCGTCGGCACCGTGGATATAAAGAATCTCCAGGATTCTGCTGATGTCCCCGCGCTTTTTGGAGCGCGTATATAACTTGCCATCAGAGAAAGTTCCTGCCCCTCCTTCGCCGAAACAATAATTGGATTCCCTGTTAAGTATGTGGTTGCTTTCGAGCAGGTCAATATCTGATTTGCGTTCATGAACCTGTTTCCCCCTTTCAATAACCACCGGTTTATAGCCCAGTTCAATGAGTCGCAGCGCGGCAAACAGACCGGCAGGGCCGGCTCCTACAACAATGATTTCGGGTTTGTTGGCAACCGGTTGGTATTGGTATTCATTTTCCATACCGGATGCAGGTTCTTCATCAAGGTATACCTGAAACGACATGTTTATTTTTATGTTCCTTCCGCGAGCATCAACTGATTTGCGGATAATTCTGGCAGATGTGATTTCCTGCACTGAAACACCCAAAGCCTGTGCAATTGCAGGCATGTATGACTCGCCCGACGATGCCTGTGCGGGGGACAATATCAGTGTGACTTCTTTATTCAACTGCTTTAACTGAAAATGAAACAGACAAAATTACTCAAAATGAATGGTAATCATAAACATCCTGGAAAAGAGTTTGTCAATAACATTTGTGAAAATGGCATCCTCTTCAGGCGGAAAAATGGTTTCACCGCGCTTGTCGATGCTGGTGCGCAGCACATTGGTCATGCCCACCGAATATTTGAATTCAACAGCAAACTTAAGATCATATGCCAGGTAGAAATCCATTCCCATGCCGATTTCATAGTACAAGTCGAACGGCTTCAGCAACACCAGGTTGTCTTCTTTTCTCGATCGTCCCCAGGTTTTTTTTGCGGTTGCCAGGTCAACCCGGGCATTGAGTCCTCCGATCAGAAAAGGTCTGAAATTGTTGAGGCGTTTGGATTTGTATTTGAGCAATACGGGAAATTCCAGGAAATTAGACTCAATTTTCACCGGGTTATCTGCCGGGTTGATGATATTGCTGTTCGGATCAGAAAGCACATAATTGATTTCCCTCACACCGCCAAAAGCAATGCCCGGGGTAAACCTCAGGTCGAAATTGTTGGCCAGCCTGAGGTTGGATAAGGCATGAACATGAAAACCCGGCCTGAGCATGGATACTTCTGTATAGATTCCGGAATCAATGCCCATCTGGGAGTTTTTGATATCGAAATCCATTGTATTCATACCAATAGAGAAGCCGAAATGTAGCCAGGCATCATCGTGCGTCGGATCGCGTTGTACCTTTTCCTTTTGAGCCTGCAGGAGAAAGGGATAGAAAATCAACAGAAGAAAAAGATACCTTTTCAAAATGCTAGTTAATGAATTCAGAGATATAAACGTGAAGGCTGTAAAAATAGTATTTTTTGGGAAAATGCCGTTAGATTTTAGACATTAGCCTTTAGACATTGGCCATTGGCCATTAGCCTTTAGCCATTGGCCATTTGCCGTTAGCCAACAGCCAACAGCTAAAGGCTACAAGGTAAAAGCCAACAGCTTCTTATGCTTCTTCAGACTAATTCATTACATTCGCATCCATGACTTTTAAAAAAACGCACATGTACACTGTAGAATACCTCCACAATTTTACCCGAGATGTTTTTATAAAAATGGGCTGTTGTGCTGTTGATGCCAAAAAAATTGCCGATGTTTTCCTGGCGGCTGAGCTCAGGGGCCTGCCTTCGCATGGCATGATCCGGATCAAGGATTACTATCAGCTCTGGAAAGCCAACAGAATCAATGTAACGCCAAACGTCAGCATTGTTCATGAAACAATGTCTACTGCTGTCATTGATGGCGATGGTGCAGTGGGCATGGTAGCTGCAACCCGTTCCATGGAAGTGGCCATTGAAAAGGCACACAAGTCGGGTACCGGCTGGGTGTCCACACGTAACTCCAACCATTTCGGCATCGCTGGTTTTTATGCCATGATGGCTTTGGAGCACGACATGATCGGCATGTCCATGACCAATGCCAACCCGCTGGTTGCACCCACCTTATCGGTGAGTCCGATGCTTGGAACCAACCCCATAGCCGTTGCCATACCTGCAGGCAAGCAGCCACCCTTTGTGGCTGATTTTGCCACCACGCCCATTGCCCGCGGTAAGCTGGCTGTGGCCGAGAAGAAAGGAGAAAAGGTGCCGTTGGGTTTTGTGCAGAATAAAGAAGGCGTGCCATCTGATGATCCGGCAATTCTGAAAGAGGGAGGTTCCATGCTTACCCTGGGGGGCGATTATGTACACGGCAGTCACAAAGGATTTTGCCTCAGCGCCATTGTGGATATTTTCTCGGCAGTTTTTTCCGGCGCCAATTTTGGGCCGTTTGTGCCGCCTTCGGTGGCCTATCTGCCGGTACTCGACAAAAAAGTAGGCGAGGGTACAGGTCATTTCTTTGGTGCTATGCGCATTGATGCATTCCAGGAAGCTTCAACCTTTAAGGCCACCATGGATGAATGGATCACCACTTTCCGCAATGCAAAGCCGGCAAAAGGAAATGAAAAAGTGATCATTCCGGGTGACCCCGAAAGGGAAAAGGAGGCGAAAATAAGGGTTCAGGGAATATCAGTAATTCCAGTCATTGCCAAAGAGATGAAAGAAATTGCCGACGAGCTGGGAGTGGGGTTTGATATTCAGGGATGATAAAAAAGTCTTATAGTCCTCTAGGTCTTCTAGGTCTGCTAAGTCGACAGGCAGATGCCCCTTCAAGCGGTTGCAAACCCTTGAAGGGTTGTGGATACTGGATACTGGTGCTGATGATAGCAGTAAGGGCTGAAGCCCTTTTCAAATGAAGGCTTTCGCTATTTGAAACCCCAGGCTGAAGCCTGGGGCTAGTGATAAGTACTTTTCCATCAATAGCCCCGGCATTCATGCCGGGGTATTTTAAAGGTGATTCTCTCTTTTTTTGGGGTTTTAACCCCAGGCTGAAGAGGCTGTGTAAAAAGTAATATTATTCGGCGTAGTTGCAAACTACGCCGAGCCCAATGTGCTGAATATCAATTCAGAATGCTGAGCGTAGTCTCCAGACTACGCTCAATTTTTGAATTTTTACACAGCCTCTGAAGGCCGGGGCTAGTGATATCTTCCATTCTTGTCTCCTGGCTCTACTCGTCCCTCGTCTCTCGTCTCTCGTCCCTGTCTTGACTCTTGACTCTTGGTTCCTGGCTCTACTCGTTATTCATAAACCCCTGCTTTTCAATCGCTTCCAGATATTTTCTGGAAAACAGCACGTTGTCTTTTCGGGTGTATCGTTTTTGGGTAAAAATCTGGGCCAGGGTTTCCAGCTGATTTACTTCCAGCAATTGTGCCGTAAGCTCCAGGGATTCTTTTTCGGCATACAGCCTGTCGATATCCCGGGGTGTATAATCGC
>CAYTNC010000190.1:0-5130 GCA_964438935.1 uncultured Bacteroidales bacterium | reverse complement strand
ACCCCTAATGGGGCAATGTAAGTTTGCTATAGAATCTCTCTATTACAAAGATATTCCTTCACTAGAATATTCCAGTAATAGAATATCAATGCATTACAGATATTAGCTTGACGGCTATGGATTTTAACCCCCGATCTGAAGAGACTGTGTAAAAAGTCATATTGTTCGGCGTAGTTGCAACCGACCGAAGGGAGCTCAGCGAAGCTAAACTACGTTTAGCACAATGTATTGAATATCAATTCGGAATGCTGAGCGTAGTCTCCCGACCATTGCCGTCAGCTTAAGGAACGCTGACATTCATTATTTATGTTGATCGCTAAGGGGTGAAACCCCGAAAAATAACAGCCAGGGCGAAGTGCCTGCCTGGCCGGAAGGCAGGCACTTCGCCCTGTGCTTATACTTAACGTTCCTTCGGAACTGAAAGCAAAAATGATTAACCCGGGAGCTTCGCCCCGAATCCCCACTTCATTCTTTGCCTTGATGCAAAGAACGAAGCAAGAAAAATCAAGACAAAACGAACCCCCGGCTAGTCCTGGCAAGCCCTTTGCGTTTTGTCGGGCCACCGCACGGTGCTTATGGGTTAGCAGGGCTATTTAATTTAGTCTGTTCATTGTTCCATGTTTTTTGCTTAGAAATAGTACTTGCTTGGTTGTCTATCGTTGAGATTGAGCATTGTTGCAGCACTTTCGAAGTAGCGCGATCCGCCTCTGAGAAAAGGCGTATAGAAAATCAATTCACTGCAGGCCTGCCTGCTTAACAAATGCTGATAAGAAAATATGTTTGAGGCCGGTGCCTACGGCCGAGTTTATTTTCTTGTGCAGAATGTGAATTGATTTTTAGCCTTTTATCAGCAGCGGCGGATTTTTTGGTCACTTTTTTAGCTGTAGCAAAAAGTGACAAAAGGGTAAGCATGAAACACCCGGTTCTGTTTCCTCCAAATCAAAAAAATTATTCATTCCCAATAACAGTCTGCGACCATACCTGTAAATTGTCAAACCTGCAGGGCGAACCGAAAGAACCAACACCAACCATCCCCATTACCAGTTCATAATCCTTAACATGAAACACGGGCTGAATCATATCGTCCAGGAATACAGTTATGGTGCGCCTCACAATTTCGCGCTCCAGCCTTACATGATGCCATTTTTTCTCTTTCCAGGTGATGGCTTCAGGAAACGTTTCCGTTAACTTTTTGGGCAGTGAATTTTTTACCACGAAAATGCCATGACGGGCACTGTCGCTTTGGTTTGCCAGCTGCACATAGTAAAACTTAGAGTCATCCTTATACCCCAGGAAGATGCAAATTTCCCCGAATCCGTTGGAGTCAATCACCGGCATTACATCTGCTTCAAGAATGAAGTCGCCGAATACCTTATTGTTCACCAGGGCTGTAACCGACGGAAGACCGGGCTTTGTCAATGAATCGGAAGAACCCGTAAATTGCAGGAAGTAATTGCCTTTTCCACTGAAAATACCCCAATGCAAGGGAGCATTAAATGTAAAATCCAACAACGATTTCCCGTTATTGAAATCCTGTTTGTATTGAAGGATATAACCCTCGGGAAGCTTCTGGGCTTTTGCGAAGTCACATAAAAAATAGGTCAGCAGAGCAAAGCAAAGAATTTTCATGACACCTGTTTAGTAGTTCACGAAAATACTTGATTTATTCATTCTTTGCCCATGATGCTTCCCTTTTTTCTGCTTCTTCAAGCCATTTGGGGACAATGGTTTTTAGAAATTCCTCCTTTTCCGCGTTCAAAGAGGCCATTTCAAGTCCGATAAACCGCTGTGCTTTTTCCTTGGTGGCAATATCAGGGTAGGGTATTTCTTCATTGTGATTCAGTGAAGCCAGCACGCGGGCCAGTTCCAGCCTGGCTTCCTGTGCCTTGCCTATGCCCGAGGCTATGATGCGGCTGATTTCAACCGGGGCATGAAAGGAATTGCCGTGGCCTGCAGCAGAAAAATCCCAGCGCCACTGGGCCTGACGTATCAGCTGAAGCGCTTTGTCCATCTTATCCTGCGGGGCACCATAATCCCATGCTGCCTTGGCTTCCACGTGGGCTCTTACAAGCAGTTCTTCAAGTTTATCGCGGTTTTCGATGATCTTATCCTGGCGGTCGTAAACGTTTTTAACCAGCGCATCGGTTTCTTCACGGTGACACACCTGGCATGAATTGGCTACATTGCTGAGCGGACTGGTGATGTGGTGATCGGTATATTTCACGCCGCCCTCACTCATATAGGGCATGTGGCAGTCGGCACACGAAACGCCTCTTTCAGCATGTATGCCGGTGCTGAATATTTCATAATCGGGGTGCTGTGCTTTCAGCATGGGTGCTTTGCTCAACGCATGGGTCCAGTCACTGAACCCTATTTCGTCATAATACTTCTCAATTTCTTCTGCTGATTTTCCGCCATCCCAGGGAAAGGTAAGATAGGATACGCCTTCATACTTTTTCTTGTTGAAGTAATACTCCACATGGCATTGTGCACATACCAGCGAACGCATCTCCTGTTGTGAGGCTTGTGCAATGTCCTTTCCCGAGCGCTCAAATGCTTCCTGAAGAGCGGGACGGGATATTCTCAGGTTCATGGTTTTTGCATCGTGGCAGTCGGCACAACCAATATTATTTACAACTTCTGAGCCCCTGGTTTCCCAGGTGCCCTTATAAAATTCCGCTACACCTTTGGCTTCCATCAAACGGGGTACATCGGGACTCTTACAGGTCCAGCAGGTATTGGGCTGCGGACTTTGAACACCATTCATGGGAGCGCCGGTACGCAATGTATTTTGAATATCGGCAATGGCATGGTAATGACCGCGCGACTGGCTGTAATCCTTTGAAAAGGCATAGCCGGCCCACAGCACCACCATCCGGGGGTCTACCTCCAGCATGTCAATCATGGCGCTGCCATTGTATTTACTTCTGAAAGTGGTATCCCTTGTTTTCAGATACGACTGGTATTCCCGCGGAAAATTTTCACCCCATACCTCGTTGCGTGGTTCCCAATCGGGATAGTCCACCGTTGGCGTATAGGCAAATACAGCCTCTGTTCTTCGCTGAATAATGGAGGCAGCCAGCAGCCCCAGCAAAAAAACTACCACAATGGTTCCTCCAAATAATGCCCAGCCAATCCAGGGCCTTGCTTCTACTATTTCACGCAGCGGTTTCATGTATGCTGTTTTTGAGTTAGGTATATTTTTGTTGTCGGTCATTATTCATTTCTTTGTTACTGCTACTGCCACTGCCACTGCCGCTGCTACTTCTTGTCCCTTGTCTCTCGTCCCTTGTCACTGCTCTTCATCCACTCCGGAACCGGACTCGACAACATCGGAACACGGGCATAGGGCACGCTGCTCAGGCTGCTTACCCGGCCATGGGGTACTTCACGGTGACAATCCCAGCACTGCCTGTCCTCGCGCATCATGGTAAACTGCGGGTTTACCGAGGCCATCCGGTTGTCGGTAAGCACTTTTTCATGACACCGGATGCAGTTCTGCTTTACCACACGTTGCCCCGGCTCCAAAATGAAAATTACCTGGGGCTCTGCCCGCAGCGTGAAAATGGTAGCATGGCGCATGCCATCCTTGGCTTTAAAGTAATACTTGTTAAGCGCGTTGTTGTGCGGAACATGGCAGTCATTGCAATGGGCCACTTCGCGGTGTGAGCTGCGACTCCAGGTTGCATACTGCGGGGCCATAATATGGCAATTCACGCAGGTTTCAGGTTCATCGGAAATATACGATGCAGCTCGGGAAACATAAAAAAGATAAACCAGGATGCCTGCAATAATGCTGGCAGCAATTGAAACCGGAACAATCCATCCGGCGGGGGGCTTTATGTATGCGAACACCTTTTTCAAGCAATCGGGCTTATGCGGATAAATTTACAAAAATTCTGTAGTAAAAAGATGATAGCACCGAGATTTAGATTCTTTCTGAAGTAAACTACTGGTACTTGTTATTGATTGAGAATTCTTATTGTTTTAATGATTCAAATGCCCTGAAAAGCATGCGCGTCAACTTAATGAAATATATTAAGCACGGAGTGCTTGAATTTGAATAACGCCGGGTGCAACCCGGTGTTATTAGGCGGTAGGAGTTTTCCAACCACGGAGTGGTTGAATATTATTTGGTTTCTGCTATTCATAATTCAACCACTACGTGGTTGTTGGAAATCGCAGCCATTGATTACACCGGGTTGCACCCGGTGCTATTCACATTGAATCGCTCCGCGATTTATATCAAATTCACATACGTTTGGCATATAATATGTTAACGCGTTAAGTTGACGCGTATGCCTTTCAGGGCATTATCAGAATAAAATTATTTCACAAATCAAACCCGATATCTTTACGATAATACTTTTTCTCAAAGTCGATCAGCTCAGTGTTTTTGTAACTCATGGCCAGGGCTTCCTGCATTGTACAGCCATAGGAACTCACGGCAATAACCCGGCCTCCGTTGGTAACCGGAACCGGATCGGCAGTTTTGGTGCCTGCATGGAATACCAGGCTGCCGGCGACTTTTTCCAATCCTGTAATGGCTTTTCCCTTTTCATACGATCCGGGATATCCCCCCGAAGTGAGCATTACCGTGGTCACAAAGTTGGGATCAATTTTTATTTTATCCTTTTCAGCCAGGTTGCCCTGCGCCACCCCTTCAAGCAGCTCAATAAAATCGTTCTGAATGCGGGGCAGAACAACTTCAGTTTCAGGGTCACCCAACCGGGCATTGTATTCAATTACAAAGGGCTCGCCATTGCAATTGATCAGTCCGAAAAAGATGAAACCTTTATATTCTATTTCTTCTGCCTGGAGACCTTTGATGGTTGGAATGATGATTCGTTCTTCCACCCTTTTCATGAATACGCTGTTTGCAAAGGATACCGGTGACACAGCCCCCATCCCGCCGGTATTGGGGCCGCTGTCTCCTTCGCCAACCCGCTTGTAATCTTTGGCTTCAGGAAGAATCTTATACGACTTCCCGTCGGTAATTACAAAAACCGACAATTCTATGCCCGAGAGAAATTCCTCAATCACTACCGTTTTACCGGCTTCTCCAAACTTACCCTGGAGCATGTTGTCGAGTTCTTCCTTGGCCTGGTTCAGGTTGTCGATGATCAGCAC
>CAYTNC010000189.1:0-5179 GCA_964438935.1 uncultured Bacteroidales bacterium | reverse complement strand
CCTGCTGCCCTCCATTGATTTCAATGCGGAAAGTGCCATGGAATTCCCTGTATACCGCCAGGACGATCCGATCAGAGTTCCTGAAATTTCCTATAACCGGAATTACAATCCTTTTGATGAGGAATACAAAATACACGGACGAAACAGCGAGCGTGAGCATGATAACCTGAAGAACTGGGATAAGCTCTATAATCAGGAAGGCTATACTGTCGGGAATCAGAGCCAGACAACAACTCCTGTGCCTCAGCAAACTTTACCGATGAATGGAGGCACCAGTCGTGATATGCTGATTCAATTGAAAAACAGGTATATTCTTACCCCGGTTAAATCGGGTCTGATGATGATCGACCAGCGAAGGGCACATGAACGGATCCTTTACGAACAATATATCCGCTCATTCGCCATGAATTACCCCGTGGCACAGCGCACGCTCTTTCCTGAAACCGTTGAAATGGACCCGGCCGATTACCTGATGATCCGGGAAATTCTGGATGACCTGCACTCCATCGGCTTTGATGTTCGCGATTTTGGCTCAAATTCGGTTGTAATCAGCGGCTATCCTGCCGATTCACACAACGACCACCCAAAGGAGTTACTTGAATCGTTTCTGGAGGTATATAAAAGCACACAGGGCGATATCAAAGCCAATGTAAGGGAAAAAATAGCCCGTTCCATGGCAGTTGCCGGCTCGGTTAATTATGGGGAAACACTATCAAATACACTCATGCAGGAACTGGTGGATGGTCTCTTTGCATGCGAAAGTCCCGGATACTCCCCTTCGGGCAAGCCCGTTGTGGTGATTATGGGAATGGATGAGGTGGAGAAGAGGTTTAAGTAGATAAAATCTTGCTATTGGCCAATAGCTGTTAGCCGTTAGCAAAAGGCTAAAAGCCAAAAGCTAATAGCCAACAACCAAGATGCAGCTTTTAGCCATTAGCCATAAGCCGTTAGCCGTTAGCCAAAAGCCAATGGCCAATAGCTAATGGCTTTTTTTCTCAATCTGCTGCCGGAAACCAAACCTTCATTTTGCCAACCCCCCGGTTCGACCATAAATAATAGGGTATCAGGCTGAGCTCTGTTTTTCCGGAAACGGCTTTGATGGCATTGATCTTTTCAGTAAGCACCGTTCTTTCTTCGGTTTTAAATACAGCGTTTTCCGGAATGGTCAATTTATCCAGATTGAGGTTGTCAGCATCTTCAGCACAATATACCAGTGGGCCATATTCAATGGCCACTTTACCGGTATTCTCCGGTACCATGTTGCTGGTAACTACCTTACGGACAGCCATAGGCATCACAAGTTCAATCTGATCACCTTTGTTCCACTCCCTGGAAATTTCTGCATAGCCTTTTTTCAGTTCTGTTTTTACTTCGGTGCCATTTACCAGCAATACCGCTTTTTCGATAGGGTTATCAGCATAGGTGTATAAATTTCCCGGCACTGCCTGGTTCTGCGACCATCCCGGTATCCTGAGCCTGATGGTAAAGGCCGCTTTTTGAGCAGGGTTCACTTCCAGCATAACACTTCCTTTCCAGGGATAATCGGTACGCTGAATAATTTCTGCCTTGCTTGTACCAACCTGAACCTGTGCATGGTTCGATACAAACAGGTTAACGTAAAGGGTATCCCGGTTGGTTGCATAGATCAGGCCGGGGATCGAAGGAAGAAAACGGATCATGTTGGTGGGGCAGCAGGAACAGTCGAACCACGGCGACCTTGTGCAGGCCCCCATATTGAACGTGAATTTCCCGTCGGATTCCAGTGGGTTCGGGTAAAAGAAATTTTTCCCGTCGAGTGATATTCCTGATATGAGCCCGTTATATAAAGTACGTTCAATAATATCATAATACTTTGAATCACCTGTAAGCTGGAATAGCCGTTGGTTCCAGTAAACACTGCCAATGGCGGCACAGGTTTCGTTGTAGGCAGAAAGGTTCGGGAGTTCGTAGTTGTCGCCGAATGCTTCCCGGCCATGTTTTGATCCCACACCACCCGTTATGTACATCTTATGGTTCACCACGTTGTCCCATATTTTCATTACTGCATTGTAATATACCTGGTCTTCATAAATGGCAGCAATATCGGTCATGCCTGCATACATGTACTCTGCCCTTACGGCATGGCCTACTGCTTCGGCTTGCTGCACAACAGGCAGGTGGTCCTGGCTGTAATCGCCATACAGCTTGTGAGTTGCCGAATCGCCCCGCCATTCCAGGAAGTCTTTGGCCAGTTCAAGGTATTCCTGCTTCCCGGTAATTTGATACAGCCGGATCAGTCCGGTTTCCACAATCTGGTGCCCCGGAGGTATCTGCAATTTACCCGGTCCGAACTGGGCAACCAGCAAATCGGCATTTTTCAGTGCTATATCCAGGAAGTTACTTTTTCCGGTTGCCTGGTAATGGGCTACAGCAGCCTCAAACAGGTGCCCGCTGTTGTACAGTTCGTGATTGGTTTCCTCGTGTCCCCAGCGTTCTTCCGAAGGATTGGCCCAGCTGGCAGGTGGGTTGAGCCGGTCAATGGTGAACCAGGTGGTAATGTAGCCGTCGGGTTCCTGGCCTGTTTTTATTATTGAAATAATGGAATCCAGATAGGCATCAAGCACCGGATTGGGCTTGCTGATCAGCGTGTAGGAAGCCCCTTCAATAATTTTATACAAATCAGTATCGTCAAAGGGCATTTTTCCCCTTACCGGGCCCTCTTTTTTACCTCCGGCAATCAGAAAGTTTTCCATGCGGCCTTCCTCGTCACATTTCTCAAATGCATACTGAATGGTGGTATCCTGGATTACTGATATTTTGGGCAGCCAGAAATTGTCGTTGATCACCACATCCTTAATATTCACCGGGGTGATCGGGTAGTCTGCGAGTTGGGTTTTTTCTTTGGCACAGCCTGCCATTACGGCAACCGTTACCAGCACAAGTAATATCCTTTTCATTTGATCTAAAATTTTCACTAAAAATAGTGAATTATTGAAAATGCAGGTGCATAACAGTCATATCTCTTGTTCTACCCTTAACTACGGGTGTTTCGATTATTCTTTAACAATCCGTGCCACCCATCCGCCGCCGTCCATCAGCTTCACGGGCAGTTTATCGCCGCTTTTTATTTGTATGATCTCCATTTTGTAATCCGTGGCATCGCGGTCGGCATTCACACCATCGCAGAATACCTCCGCCTGATAATTGCCCTCCGGCAGGAAAGAGAAGTCAATGGTCAGGTCCCGGGGAGTCCAGTTGGTCATGGCACCCACAAACCAGGTATCGCCTTTTCTGCGGGCAACAGATACAAATTCGGCTACCTTGCCATCGAGCGGAATGGTTTCATCAAAGGTGGTTGGAATTTTTGTAATGAAACCGGTACATTCCTGCTCCTTCCTGTAAATGGTTGGGTTGTCTGACAGCATTTGCAGGGGAACCTCAAATACCACATACATGGCCATCTGGTGAACACGTGTACCCTTGCTCATGGGCATCGAATTGTTGGGTTTGAAATTGGCCTGCGTCGAATTTCTCATGGCTCCCGGTGTGTAATCCATCGGGCCCGCCAGGTTCCGGATGAAGGGCAGGGTGACATCATAACGGGGTACATCTTCATCGGCCCACTTTACATTTTCCATTCCTCTTACTCCTTCAAATCCCACCACGTTAGGATAGGTCCGCTGCAGCCCGGTGGGTTTGAAAACGCCGTGGTAATCAACCAGCAGGTGATGGTCAGCAGCCTCACGGGCAATTTCATAAAGAGATGCCACAGCCAGCTGGTCGTCCCGGTCAATGAAATCGATTTTCAATCCCTTGATTCCCAGTTTTTCAAAGAACGGGAATGCTTTGGCTTTCTGCTGGGTCACGGCATGCCATGAGGCCCAAAGGATCAGGTCCACGTTTTTTTGTTTGCCATAAGCTACAAGTTCTTCCAGGTTGATTTCCGCAACAGGTACTGTAAGATCAGCCTCTGTGGTCCATCCGTCATCCAGAATCACATAAGGAATTCTATTATCGGCTGCAAAATCAATATAGTATTTGTAGGTAGGCATGTTGATACCGGCGCGGAAATCAACATGCGATATGTTCCAGTCGTTCCACCAGTCCCATGCCACCTGCCCGGCTTTGATCCATGAAATATCTGCAATGCGGCCGGGAGAAGCCAGTTTCTGCACAATATCGCAGTTCAGCAGATCCTTGTCGTTTTTGCTGATGACCACAGTCCGCCATGGAAAGCTGCGGCTTCCGGAGGTTTTGGCTATATATTCAGCCCTCTTAACCGGAATGACATTGATGTTGCCATACCCGCCAAGTTTTGTTTCCAGCGGATAAGGAGCAAATACACCTTTGAAGCCCTTGCCGGTATTGTTCAAATCCAGGTACATTCCGGGGTAATCTTCCAGATCTGCCTCTGTAATTAAAGCTCTCATGCCTTGTCCCACATCAATGAGCACCGGAAGGAAGGCAAGTGAATCTTTTGGAAACTGAGACAGGTTGATTTCCCTGTACAGGGCTTCAAATGATGAATTGAACATTTGTCCCCCCCGGTAATCCCACTGAATGGGAATGAAGGCCTGGTGATCGCTGCTGAAATTGAAGTTGGCAGTCTCATTTAAAACAATGATTTCCCCTTTTCTTTGGGTAAAGAACCGGTAGGCCACAGCATCATCATAGGCTCTGAAGATAATTCCGTATCCTCCCTTGCAGGTGATGGTAAGCTGATTGTAATGGTCTTTCACAACATCTCTCCGGTAGTTGACAGCGGTGAAGGAAGAATTGATGCTGGTGGTTTTAGCGGATTGCACTTTCGCATTTTTCCCCAGCACGTCGCCATTTTGCAATTGCAACGCAATGGCCGAGGGGGCAATAATCTGCTGCCCGCTGCAATATACCGACCACTGCATCCGGGCTGTGGCTTCCACGTTAACCGAAACGGTGCCGTCGGGTGATTTCAACTGGTATGCTTTTGTCTGCTGCGCCCCTGATATAAGGGAGCACAAGAGAAACAAGGCAATCAACGTATGTTTTTTCATAAAAGTACAGGATTGATATTATATAATTGACCAAGCAAAGCGGTTTGTTTTATATGAGGTTATCCGGGATTAACGATCAGCTGCGTTCATCTCTGCAATTTTTACAATTGTTTCCACAGCTTTTTCCATGGATTTAACCGGGATGAATTCAAAGCGGCTGTGGAAAT
>CAYTNC010000188.1:0-5180 GCA_964438935.1 uncultured Bacteroidales bacterium | reverse complement strand
ATGCAAAAACTTCCTTGTATTCGGTTTCCTTCAGTTCACTGATGGCTTCGTTCAGAATTTTCGTATAGGTTTCAAACCCGATGTCGGCAATAAAGCCGCTTTGTTCTCCGCCCAGCATGTTTCCTGCACCGCGTATGTCCAAATCGTGCAGGGCAATGTTGAAACCGCTTCCCAGTTCCGACAATTCCTCAACGGCTTTTAATCTCCGTCGTGCATCGGGCGTCATCAGGGTCAGCGGTGGCGACAACAGGTAACAGAATGCTTTTTTATTGGAGCGGCCAACACGTCCCCTGAGCTGATGCAGGTCGCTGAGCCCGAAATGATGCGCGTTGTTGATGAAAATGGTGTTGGCATTGGGTATGTCCAGTCCCGACTCAATAATTGCCGTGGCAACCAGCACATCATAATCGCCACTCACAAAGTCAGTCATTGTTTTTTCAAGTTCGGGGCCTTCCATCTGGCCATGGGCAACACAGGTTTTTACGCGCGGGCACAATTTGCGGATCAGTGTTTCCACTTCGTGTATGTTTTGCACCCTGTTGTTGATGAAGAATACCTGGCCGCCTCTTGAAACCTCGTATTCAATTCCTTCACGGATGATGTCATCATTAAAGGTATGCAACTCGGTGATAACCGGATGCCTGTTCGGCGGAGGCGTATTGATAACCGAGAGATCCCGGGCTCCCATCAATGAGAATTGCAGCGTACGCGGAATGGGAGTGGCTGTCAGCGTCAGTGTATCCACATTCAATTTCAGGTTCTTCAGCTTTTCCTTGGCTGCCACACCAAATTTCTGTTCCTCATCAATAATCAGCAAACCGAGGTCCCTGAATTGAATATCTGCGCCCAGCAGCCGGTGAGTGCCAATAATGATATCGATCTTTCCTTCCTTAAGTCTTTTAATGATGTCGGTTTGCTGTGCGCCCTTTTTAAACCGGTTGATGTATTCCAGGTTGCACGGGAAATCTTTGAGCCGGTCGCGAAAGGTATGGTAGTGCTGCAGGGCCAGAATAGTTGTTGGAACCAGCATAGCCACCTGCTTGCTATCGGCAACGGCTTTAAAAGCAGCCCGAACGGCCACTTCGGTTTTGCCGAACCCCACGTCGCCACATACCAGCCGGTCCATGGGATTTTCCGATTCCATATCTTCCTTGATGGCTTTGGTAGTTTTTACCTGGTCGGGCGTGTCTTCATAAATAAAAGAAGCTTCCAGTTCATTCTGCATGTAGGTGTCGGGTGCAAAGGCAAAGCCCTGCTGCATTTTCCGGCGGGCATACAGGCTGATCAGTTCACGCGCGATATCCTTGATCTTTCTGCTGGTATTCTGCTTCAGCTTTTGCCATGCCCCTGTGCCCAGCTTATACATTTTCGGCGGCTCATTGTCCTTCCCCTTGTATTTGGA
Source organism: uncultured Bacteroidales bacterium (assembly GCA_964438935.1). Lineage (GTDB taxonomy): Bacteria > Bacteroidota > Bacteroidia > Bacteroidales > UBA10428 > UBA5072. The sequence continues at coordinate 3,778 of CAYTNC010000188.1, read as the reverse complement.
TATGCGGTGCAGCGAGTGGATGCTCACGTAAAGAACATCGTTATCCCGATAAACCAGCCTGATGGATTCCTGAATCTTGCCGTTGATTTCAATTTTCTCCAGTCCGCCGAACTTTCCGATACCATGATCAATATGTACAACGTAATCGCCCGGTTGCAGTCCTTTTAATTCTTTTAGCGACAAGGTGCCGCGATTCGAGAAATAATTCTGCAGCGTATATTTGTGGTAGCGCTCAAAAATCTGGTGGTCGGTATAGCAGCAAAGCAGCAGATCGCGGTCAATGAACCCCTCGTGCAGGGTTTTGAGCAGGGGGGTAAAGCGGATCGACTTGTTGATATCGCGGAAGATTTCTGTCAATCGCTCAATCTGCTTGTCGCTGTCGCTTAATATGTAATTCTTGTATTCGTTTTCAGTGAGGATCAGCAGATCGTCTGCCAGCAGGTTGAAATTCTTATTAAAAGCCGGTTGCGGTAAGGTGTTAAATGCGAGCTGAACACTGCCCGGGTAATAGTTTCTGGCTGCAAATTCAACCACTTTAAATTCGGGGAGCTTGCTGATGAGATAATGCCCTGTGGTCAGCTGGCTTTCGGATAGTGGGAGAACATCCTCGCTTTTGGCTGCCCGCTGCGAAATCTCGTCATAAATGTTATTCAGTTTATCAGCAGTGAAACGGATGTCATTGATCCACACAACAGACTTCGAATCCAGGTAATCCGTAATGGGTTCGCTGATGTCTTCGCGCTTGAGTTCCTGCACATTTGGCAAAATACTGATTTTTTCATGTATTTCTTTGGAGAGCTGAGTGTCCACGTCGAAGGTACGGATGGATTCCACTTCGTCACCAAAGAAGTCGATGCGGTACGGATCGGAACTGGCAAATGAAAACACATCCACCAGGCTGCCCCTGATGGCATATTGCCCGGGCTCATAAACGAAATCCACATCGGTAAAATGATACTCCTCCAAAACTTCCCGAATAAAGGCGATGGAAAGCTTTTCACCTTTGGTAAGCTGAAGCGTGTTCTTTTTCAGCTTCACCTGGGTGATCACTTTCTCGGCCAGCCCTTCGGCATAGGTAACCACAATGAGGTAATTGCCGCTGGTGTATGGATCACCCGAGCCCAGCCTGTTCACCACATTGGTGCGAAGGATCACACTGCCGTTGTCGATTTGGTTGTAATGAACCGATCTTTTAAAAGAGGAAGGAAAAAACAGAACCGCATCGCTACCCAGCAAGTTAACCAGGTCGTTGTACATATATGCCGCATCTTCCTTTTCGGGCATTACCACCAGGTGGATCCCGGAAAGTGATGACACAATGGAAGCCATCAGCAGGCTTTTGGATGACCCTGAAAGTCCTGCGCAATGTATTTTTTTCAGGCTGTCATCTGCCAGCAATTGCTGCAGGTTTTCTGCCGCGGGGTGTTTGCTGTAAAGCTGTATGAGTTCTGATAGGGCCACAAAAACAATTTCCTGATTGCGGTGCAAAAATAGGGAAGAACGGGAACAATTAACAATTAATAATGAACAATTAACAATGTGTAGATTATCAAATGACTAATTTACAGAATTCAGTATGGGGATATGAATTTCATAAGAATAATTAACTTGAATGATTTACCAAAATAAGGTAAAGCAGAAAAGATTTACTATATTTGCATAGTAGTTCATAATGGATAGAGTTATGTCAAATTATTGTTTTGTGCTATTTTATGACTGTACATTTTAATAATTCTTATTTGGAACAGCTTTATGCTGGCGAAATGCCAAAAGGGAAACCAAGGTATTCTTCTCAGGTAATTGACAAGTTTATAAAAAGAGTAGATACATTAAAGAATATTAGTAATGCAGAAGAACTATTTAAGCTTAGAAGTTTAGGTTTTAAAAGACTGAAAGGGGATAAAAAGCATTTATATTCAATCCGCATTAATGACCAATATAGAATTGAAATTGAATTAGATAACGAAGTATTGAAACTTGCTGAGATTGTATTTATTGAAGAACTTTCAAAACATTATGAAAAATAGTTTTGAAGATTCCTTATAAAGATTTCTGGAAATTATAAATTATTAAAACGTAAAACAAAATGGCACCCCATAAAGTAATTGGTCAGAAGGGAAAGGAACTTCGCTCTAAGGTGTTGTTGCACCCGGGGGAAGTATTGGAAGAAGAATTGGAGGCTAGAGGTCTGAAAAAATCTGCTTTTGCTATGGATCTTAAAATATACCCTTCGCATTTTTCAAATATATTAAAGGGAAAAAGGGACATCAATGCTGCAATAGCTTTGAAACTTGAGAAAGCACTTGACATTAGTGCCGAATTCTGGGTACGGCTTCAGGCAGAATATGATTTAAAGCTGGAACGACAGAGATTAGAGGATAAGAAAATTGCATGATCGTGGAGTTTCCTCTTTTACCTGATGCAAAGCATATCTGTTTTGCGCCTGTTTTTCTAAAGCGTCTTAAACCGCTGCAGGGCTTCAAAAAAGGCTTTTTTGTAAGTAACGCCAACAGGAACAGACTGCCCTGAAATTTTAACCGTATTGCCTTCTATTAAATCAATCCGGTGAAACGGGATGATAAAGGATTTGTGAATGCGGATAAAATGATCCGGATCCAGTTGTTTTTCAAAATTAAGAAGGGTCTGATAAACCAGGTAGGTTTTGTTTTTTGTATGAACCTTCACATAATCGCCCGTTGATTCCAGGTATAAAATATCCTGAATAGTTACCTTATAATTTTTCTTTTCCTCTCGTACAAAAATAAAATCATCAGGCCGTGTTTCGGTCTTCACGACTACCGGGGTGTTAACCTGCAGCACCTGGCGATGCATCCTTTCCGACACCTTATTCACTGCCTGAAAAAACCGTTCGAAACCAAAGGGCTTCTGAAGATAATCCGCTACATTCAGCTCATAACCTTCAAGAGCATAGTCGCTATATGCCGTAGTAATTATTATATGCGGAGGATTTTTCAGGGTTCGCAGAAATTCCATTCCCGTCATTTTCGGCATATTGATATCCAAAAAGATCAGATCAATCTCCTGATGATGCAGAATGGCCGACGCTTCAAAAACATTCAGGCATTTTGCCTCAAGCTTTAAAAAGGGTATTTCACAGATATATTTCTCCAGTACCCGTTGAGCAGGAGGTTCATCATCAATGATCAGGCATTTGATCCGGTACTCTTTTTCTGTCATCATCATGCCAAAGATAATTCAACTTCCAGGTGAATCCGATACCACTCTCCTTCATCATTTATTATTAAAGTATGTCTGTCAGGATATATCAGGTTCAGCCGTTGCTTTACATTTTCGAGACCCACGCCGCCTTTAACAACATTGTTATTGAGCGACTCCTCTTTTGTGTTTTCCACCTGAAATACCAGCCTGGGAAGTTTGGATGTATCAAATACGATTTTTATAACAGGCACCGGCACTCCAGATTTGTTACTATGTTTAAACGCATTTTCAATGAAAGGAATAAAAAGCAAGGGTGCTACCTGGTAATTGGCCAGTTTTTGTTCATCTGCTTCAAATTGAACATTCACAGAATCTTCAAAACGGGATTTTTCCAGATCAATGTAGTTTTTTACAAATTCAAGTTCCTTTTTCAAAGAAACCTTGTCGGAACTGCTTTCATACAACACGTATCTCATGAGCCCAGATAACTTGAGCACAACCTCAGGAGTTTTCGGACTGTTCTCAAGTGACAAAGAATAGATACTGTTGAGCGTATTAAAAAAGAAATGCGGATTGATTTGTGATTTCAGTGCTTTTA
>CAYTNC010000187.1:3090-5191 GCA_964438935.1 uncultured Bacteroidales bacterium | reverse complement strand
CCTGGTAGATGAATACAACCGCATGGTTCAGGAGTTGGTTAAGAGCCTTGAAATGTTGTCGCGTTCGGAGCGCGAAAGTGCATGGCGTGAGATGGCCAAGCAGATTGCCCATGAAATAAAAAACCCGCTTACGCCCATGAAGCTGAGCGTTCAACACCTGCAGCGAACCTGGCAGGATAACCGCGATAATTTTGAGGAATATCTGGATAAGGTTACCCGGACCCTGATTGAGCAAATAGACAATCTTTCATTTATCGCCTCTGAGTTCAGTAATTTCGCAAAAATGCCCAAGGCTTTTAATGAGGAAATCAATATAGTGGATAAGGTGAGATCGACACTGAACCTGTTTGCAAATACTGAAAATGTGGATTTTGTACTTGAACACGAAAGCGATCAGATCATCGTATTTGCCGATAAAGAGCAGCTTTCCAGGGTATTTATCAACCTGATCAAGAATGCCATTCAAGCCATCCCCGATAACCGGCAGGGAAAGGTAAGCGTAAGTGTGATTATGAACGGCAAAATGGTGCGGGTGAGCATTACCGACAACGGAAAGGGAATTCCTGAAGAATTGCAGGACAAAATGTTTACTCCCAGTTTCACCACCAAATCCAGTGGCATGGGCTTGGGTTTATCCATTGTGAAAAGCAGCATCGAATCGTTTGGCGGAACAATTACTTTTAAAACCCGGGTGAACCATGGCACGACTTTTGTTTTTGAGATTCCCGTATACGCACCGGCGGAACAGGAAAGCAGCAATTGATGAAACCTTATGCCGGTGTTATCAGTATGAATAACATGTTAATAAAATATAGCATGAGCATGTAGCTATTTTCTTATATTTGAAGAACAACTGAAAGTATATAGCAAACAAATCCAATTTTGGCAATTTGAAACGTATTATTTTCGTCATATCAGGTCTTGTACTGATCATTTCGGCGAGCATATCTCAAAACATCAGTATTTCAGGAGTTCCAAATTATTACCTTAAAGTTGACGGGGTTTCCACAGATAAAGTAACGGTCACTGATATTCTAGGCGGGCAACTAAGTAATTTTAAACCGGGAGATAAGGTATTGCTCATTCAGATGACTGGTGTGACGTTGCATGATAATGACGGATTTCGCACTACGGGACAACCTGTTAAAAAGGATAAACAAAACACAGGCCGCTATGAAGTGCTTCAGATTGATGAAGTGGTTACTGTTGGGCCAACTACCACTATTTCTTTTACAGATAATCTTTCCAACCCGTATGACATAGGTGAAAAAATACAACTCGTGCGATTTGTTGAAGGAGAAACAGTAACGGTTAGCGGACAGGTTACTGCCCGGGCTTGGGATGGGGCTGTTGGCGGTATTGTGGCAATTTTGGGCGCCGATTCTGTTAAGCTCAACAACAACATCAACGTCAGCTACCAGGGTTTCAGGGGTGGTATTATGCCTGCAGAGAATTACAGCGGGGTTTGCAGGAACGATGTGAGTACTACAGTGAAAGATACACTATATTTTCGGTTTGACAGTACTGGCCGTTCGGGCTATAAAGGCGAAGGTGTTGTTAGCGCATCCTGGCCTTATACCATGGGCACGGCCTTTAATTTTAGCGGGGGCGGTGCCGGCAACGGTAGGTACTCAGGCGGGGGAGGCGGAGGCAATTACAGCCCAGGTGGAAGCGGAGGAGACCAGGCAGCATTCTGCACAGGGTTATCAGTTTCCGGAGGCTGGCGTGGAGAAGGTTGCTTTGAGCTGTATCTTGACAATGCCAAGATTGTTATGGGCGGTGGTGGTGGCAGCGGTACCCGTATGGCAACGGCAACACCTTCTCCCGGTGGCAACGGCGGTGGTATTGTAATCATAATTACAGGTACCTTGGTTGGCAATGGCGGTTCCATTTTAGCCAACGGCCAAAGTGCTGCGTCAACAACTGGTAGCGGAGGCGGTGGCGGTGCCGGCGGCACTGTATTTATTGATGCCGATAGTTATAGGGGAAGTTTGGTAACTGTTCAGATGCGTGGTGGCAATGGTGGATCTACGGGTGCCAGTTGCACAGGAGCAGGCGGCGGAGGTAGCGGCGGAATTATTTGGTATGCCGGTTCAGCAAT
>CAYTNC010000187.1:0-2990 GCA_964438935.1 uncultured Bacteroidales bacterium | reverse complement strand
TTAAACGGTTTTCTGTTTAACACACTCAGGGGGAAAGATACCATCTGCTCCGGACAAATTCCCGGATTGATTACCGGAAGCCAGCCCAAAGGAGGTGACGGTAATTATGCCTTTGTTTGGGAACAAAGTATTGATAATATTAACTGGATAACGGCAACCGGCGGTACCAACATATCGCTTCGTTCCTTTCAGCCACCTGCTTTAACGCAAACAACATGGTACAGGCGTGTGGTCACTTCTGATGCCATTGTTGACGTGAGTCGTGTCCTTCAAATCTATGTGTATCCGGCAATCAGCAACAACCTGATCACCGGTGAGGATACCATTTGCTACAACACCAACGCCCAACCTTTGCATGGCGTTCTGCCCTTTCCTTCAGGTGGTAACGGCAGCTTCAATTACAAATGGGAAGAAAGCGCCAATCAGGTTATATGGAATGTTGCTGGAACCGGCGTAAATTTTGATCCCGCCAAGTTGACCAATACCACCTTTTACAGGCGCGTGGTGAATTCCACTGCCTGGTGCCACGATACAAGCAACACCTGGAGCATCCTGGTACTTCCCGGAATAGGAAACAACCGTTTCATTCCGGAGAAAGATACTGCTGTTTGCATGAACACCAGTCCGGGCACATTGAATGCGCTGCCACCTTCGGGCGGTAAAGGAACCTATTCCTATTCCTGGCAGTTTAAACCAGATCAGGGTTCCTGGACAACCGTGCCTGACAGCCATGGAATGAACCTTACGGTTGGCCGTTTAACCAATACAACTTCGTACAGGAGAATTGTGTATTCCGGACAAAACAACGCGTGTATTGATACAACCACGATAGTAAAAACAATTGTGGTGAAATTACCCATTGACAACAACAACATACCCGGAGCCCCTGTTCGCTATACCTGCTTCAACACCCCCGTTATCCTAAACGGATCACAGCCTGCCCATGGGTTTGAGACTTATGCCTACCAGTGGGAACAAAGTGCAGATAACCTGTCGTGGCTCGCGCTCACTCCCACAGATCGGAATTTGCAATCTGATGATCTCACTCAAAGGACCTTTTTCAGAAGGGTTGTATTTTCATCACCGGGTTTGCGGGAATGCGCAGACACCAGCAATGTTGTTGAAGTAAAGATCAACCCGCTGCCCCAGGGCAATGTTGTGATCAGCAATGAAGAGCTATGTGAAGGCGAGAATCTTTATGTGAAATTCAATGTAACCGGTAACGGCCCCTTTGATGTTACAATTAACGGAGGCAGTTTGGGCAACAAAACCAGAAACGGCATCAGCGGAAGCTATGATTCGGTGTTGTTCAATCCGGTCATTTCCGCCCGAACCTTTGCCATTGCTTCAATAGAAGATGATAGCAGCTGTTTGGCCAACCCCGCTTCGTTTGTGGCGGTTATTCCGGCTTATGTATATGAAGTGCCTGTTGCCTATGCAGGCATTGACAGTGCGGTATGCAGTGACCGCTATGTTCTTGCTGCTGTAAAGGATGTTGCCGGTTCAACAGGTTTGTGGACTGCCACAGGTGCTGTGTTTGATGATGCTGCTGCGGAGAACAGCGAGGCAATTGTTGATGCTTATGGCCCAAAGGTATTCACATGGACCGAAACCAACTGGCGTTGTACCGACACGGATGAGGTTGAAGTAATATTTTATGAGCATCCGGCAACACCGGATGCAGGTACCGATCAGGTGCTTGATTTCACCTATACCACAACACTCGGGGCTTTGCCTGCTTCGGCCGGAAATGGCAAGTGGTCGGTTATATCAGGTTCGGCTGATTTTGAGAACGACGCATTGCCCACCTCGGTTGTCAGTGAACTTTCAAAGAATACTATGCTCAAATGGACCGTAACCAATGGCAATTGCGAGGCACTGTCCGATAGCATGAGCATCAGCATCACACCCCTGAATATTATAAAGGCTTTTACGCCGAATGACGATGAGTTCAATCCTTATTTCAAGATTGATGCAGAAAATGCGGAGAAAATAAAGCTGAAAGTATTCAACAGCATGGGAATTCTGGTTTATGAATCAGATAATTATGATTCCGGTGACGACAACCGCTGGTATGGAAGAAACAACAACGGAGTTGAATTACCAGAAGGTACTTATTTTTATATAGCCAATATAAAGGTTGCCGGAAGGCAACTTGAAGTTCAGTTCAGGTCATTTGTAGAAATCATCAGATAAATGCGCAGCTTTTTTCTCATATTGTTCGCACTTGGTTTGACGGCAGCATCGAATGCCCAGGAAAAAGCGCTGCTTTACAGCCATTATTCTTTCAACGGATTGGCTGTTAATCCAGCCTATGCGGGTAGCAGGGATATGTTAAGTGTAAGCCTGTCGCACCGTAACCAATGGATGGGCTTTGAAGGTGCCCCGGCATATAACATTGTGGGGGTGCATACTCCTTATAAAAACACCCGGATGGGGCTGGGTTTGCTGGTAATGAACGAAAGCATCGGTATGAGAAAATATACAGGAATTTACCTGAACTATGCTCACCGGATTCAGCTGGGGCGGGGCAAGCTGGCATTGGGACTAAAAGGCGGACTGGGAACCGGCAAATTTGAACAGGTTGACCTGGGAAATGATCCCCATTTCAATGATAACTCATACAGCTACCTGCTGCCTAATTTTGGCGTGGGCGCCTATTATTATACCAACAGGTTTTATGCAGGTCTCTCTGTTCCGCTGCTGCTGGGTTACCAATCCAACAATTCGGGTGAGATTATTGCACGTCATTCATTTGAGCAATACGCCTATTATTTTACGGCAGGATACAAAATAGACCTGACTTCCGACTGGCAAGCTCAACCGGCCGGACTGATGGTATATGAAAAAGCAGGCGGGCTGATCGCAGATCTGGGTGTCAGTGTGCTGTATAAAGACGCACTCAGGGCAGGGGTGTCCTATCGCACCAAACAAGCCATCGTGATGCTTGTTGATTACAAGATCACCTACCAGCTCAGGGCAGGCATTGC
>CAYTNC010000186.1:1634-5231 GCA_964438935.1 uncultured Bacteroidales bacterium | reverse complement strand
GAGTTACCGGTCCGAATGAATACGAGAACAATGTGAACAACAACTGGTATACCAACAAAATGGCATCCTGGACGCTGCGGTATACCATTGAATGCATTGACTATGTGATGAATGAGCATCCGTCAAATTTTCAGCGGATCATCAAAAAGACACGTTTTCACTGCGATACGGAAACATCATCATGGAAAGACATTATAAAACACATGTGCTTTCCCATGCTGGATGAAAGGGGTGTTTTTCTGCAGCAGGACGGTTATATGGATAAAGAGCAACGAATGGCTGATGAACTGTCACCCGAAGAAAGACCCATCAACCAGCACTGGTCGTGGGACCGCATCCTCAGGTCGGTTTACATCAAACAGGCCGATGTGCTGCAAGGCATATTTTGTTTTGAAGACGAATATACAACAGATATCATCCGCCGTAACTTCGACTTTTATGAGCCCCGTACGGTGCACGAATCATCACTTTCGCCCTGTATTCATTCCATTCTGGCCAACCGCATCGGCGAAACGGAGAAAGCTTATGATTTATACCTGAGAACATCCCGGCTGGACCTCGATGATTATAACCACGAGGTGGCTGAAGGACTTCATATTACCAGCATGGGCGGAACCTGGATGTCGATGGTAATTGGCTTCGGAGGCATGCGTATTAAAGAAGGCAAACTCACCTTCACCCCCAACCTGCCCCGGAAATGGAAACTCATCTCATTCAATATTCAGTTCCGCGGAAGAATTCTGAATGTAAGCATTTCTGAAAAAGAAACCAGTGTCAAATTGGTTAAAGGGGAAAAACTTCAGGTTGAAATCAACGGCAAACTTGTAAATTGTGATCGTTTAAATCATCAGTAAATATGAAATCATATAACTCCCCCAGTGTACGGATATTTTCAATCCTGTTTCTATTTTTTGCCCTTAAAGGTTTTGCAGGTGAATACCAGGTAAAACATGTAGATCCGCCAATGTGGTGGACAGGCATGAAAAACACGGAACTTCAGCTGATGATACATGGTGAACAGATTGCAGATCTGAACCCTGAAATAGCCTATCCGGGAATAACCATCAAACACATTACCCGGACATCCAATCTGAATTACCTGTTCATTACACTGGATATTGCGCAGGAAACTCAACCGGGAACCCTGATGATCAATTTTATGAAAGGGAAAAAAATCAGGTTAACACAACCCTACGTTTTGAACGAACGCGTCACCGGTTCTGCCAACCGCGAAAGTTTTAACGTACGCGATGTGATTTATTTGCTGATGCCCGACCGGTTTTCCAATGGAGACCCTTCAAACGACTCCGTTGAAAGCCTTAAAGAAAAAGCAGACCGCGGAAACAGGGATGGTCGGCATGGAGGTGATATTCAAGGCATTATCAACCACCTCGACTACCTTCACGACCTTGGTGTTACAGCAATATGGAGCACTCCGCTGCTTGAAGACAATATGCCCACATACTCCTATCACACCTATGCAACTACTAATTACTATGAAACAGATGCTCGTTATGGTACCAACCAGGACTATAAGCGGCTGGCTGATGAGTGCCACAAAAGAGGTTTGAAACTGATCATGGATATGGTTCCCAACCATTGCGGAAGCGACCACTGGTGGATGAACGACCTGCCCATGGATGACTGGGTGCATCAGTTTCCCGCATTCACGCGCACCAACTATACAATTGCTACCTGGAACGACCCACATACATCCAAATCAGATCTCATACTCAATAAGGATGGTTGGTTTGACGTTACCATGCCCGATTTAAACCAGGATAATCCGTTTGTTCTTACCTATTTTAAGCAATTCGCCATATTTTGGGTTGAATACGCAGGTCTCGATGGCATCAGGGTGGATACTTATCCATATAACGACAAATGGAAAATTGCCGAATGGACAAAAGCCATCCGTGATGAATATCCTCATCTGAATATTATGGGAGAATGCTGGCAACACAGGCCTGCTGAAATTGCATACTGGCAGAGCGGTGTTGAAAATTTCGATCAGTATGATTCGCAATTGCCCACCGTAATGGATTTTCCGCTGAACGACGCTTTTATGGCAGCACCCAATGAAGCCATTCAGTATTGGGACCAGGGAGCCTCTCGTTTTTACAATGTTTACGTGATGGATTACCTGTACGCAAATCCATTTAGTATATTGGTTTTTCTGGATAATCATGACACACCAAGATTTTGTGAACAGACCGGATATGATGTAAATAAATACAAGATGGCCGTTGCTCATTTATTGACTACCCGCGGAATCCCTCAAATATATTACGGCACTGAAATTCTTATGGGAGGTAAAAAGCAGGTAGGAGACGGAGACATACGTCGTGATTTTCCCGGCGGATGGCCCGGTGATGCCCGTAACGCCTTTGCGGCTGACGGCAGAACTGCAATTGAAAATGAGGCATTTAATTACATGCGCACCTTACTGAATTACCGGAAAAACAATGAGGTACTTCATCATGGCAAAATGATCCATTTTATTCCAAGAGACAATGTTTATGTGTATTTCAGAATGAATAAGGAGAAAACAGTTATGGTCATGCTAAATCTGTCAACCGAAAAAAGAACTCCCGATATGGTGCGCTTTGACGAATGCATAAAAGGAGCAGCAAGCGGGAAAGATATCATTACCGGCAGAATAGTTGATCTCAGTCAGATTGAGCTTGAAGGTCAATCAGCGCTGCTGGTGGAGATTGAAAAATAAAGTTACAGTTTATTAGTTCTATAAATAATATAAGCAATTAGATATTTTGATTAAATATATATTTCTATGAAGGCAAAAGTATTTCTTATTATATGTGCAGTCCTCCTTCTTTCGGCAGGATGTAAAAAGAGTCGACCTGTTTCGGTTTTCATACCGGTTACAAACCCGGTTCATGAACGGTTGGCAACAGGCGTCATATATGAAGTAAACATCCGCCAGATCACACCCGAGGGCACCCTCAGCGCATTTACAGAACAACACATGGAAAGGTTAAAAAACCTGGGTGTGGATATTCTTTGGCTGATGCCCACCTACCCCATATCGGTAAAAAACCGCAAGGGAACGCTGGGAAGCTATTATTCCATTGCAGATTACAAAGGTGTGAACCCGGAATTCGGCACTATGGATGATATGAAGGAACTGGTAAAGAAGGCACATGAGGCAGGAATGCTCGTGATTTTTGACTGGGTGGCCAACCATACCGGTTGGGACAACCCCTGGATCAGGCAAAATCCGGAATGGTTTACCCGTAACAAAAAGGGTAAAATACTACCGCCGGTAGCCGACTGGTCAGATGTTGCCGATCTGAACTTTGAACAGAAAGATATGCAACAGTCCATGATTGATGCTATGGAGTTTTGGGTACGTGACATCGGAATAGATGGATTCCGTTGCGACGCAGCCGCCATGGTACCCACCACGTTCTGGAAAGAAGCACTTGCCAATCTCGACAGCATTAAGCCTGTTATAAAACTGGCTGAAGCCTGGGAACCCGAGCTCCTGGAAAATGGTTTTGATGCCGCATACGGATGGGAATTCCACCACCTGCTGAATGACATTGCCCAGGGAAAAAAGAAGGTTACCGCCATCAA
>CAYTNC010000186.1:0-1534 GCA_964438935.1 uncultured Bacteroidales bacterium | reverse complement strand
TGCTAAGAACATCAGGTGAAAACAAAATACTTGGATTGTTTAATTTTTCTGACAAACCAGTAAGTCTGAAAGTATCGCTCGAAGATGCATTTGGCAAGTACTGGGACGTATTTACAGGAGATTCATACAAGCTTCATAAGAAAACTGAAATTCAGCTTGACCCATATGATTATTTGGTATTGGAGCAACAATAACCCCATGAAAATGAAACCAATATTATTTTCAGGCTTGGTTGTTCTGGCAAGCCTGCTTTTCTCCTGCAATAAGGAGAAGAAAGATGATGAGCTGCCTGTTGATAAAAAGGTATTCTATTCAGTCAACCAATTCAGCATGGGCGCTGATCTTTCCTATGTAAACCAAATCCTTGACCATGGCGGAACATATAAAGATTCAGGAGAAATCAGAAATCCATACCGTATTTTTAAAAGCAATGGAGCCAATATGGTAAGATTGCGCCTGTGGCATAATGCGGCCTGGACGAAGGATGTATATGGAGAACTCGGAACCCAACTTTACAATGATCTTAAAGATGTGGAGAAAAGTATTGCCGCTGCAAAAGCAGAAGGCATGGCCGTATTACTCGATTTGCATTATTCGGATACCTGGGCTGATCCTGAAAAGCAGATTCCACCGGTTGTCTGGAAGGATATTAAAGAATTTGATGTTCTAAAGGATTCTGTTTACCAGTATACAAAGACTGTGATGACCTACCTCAAAAGCAAAAATCTTTTTCCTGAGATGATACAAATAGGCAACGAGATCAATTGCGGCATGATGATCACCGGAACCACAACCGGATTTCCGCAGCTGAATTGCTGCGATGGTCTGTGGCTGTCATTGGGAGAAGTCATCAATTCGGGTATTCAGGCTGTAAGGGATGTAAGTTCAGACATGTCGTCAAAACCTCAAATTTTGCTTCATGTTGCTGATCCGAAAAACCTTTCCTGGTGGTTTGGGAATATAATCAGCAAAGGAAAAGTCACCGACTTTGACATCATCGGATTCTCTTATTACCCCTTGTGGCATACCGAAATTGCTTATGCCAACCTGCCGGCATTGGTCAGCAATTTAAAAACACAGTTCGACAGAAAGATCATGATACTTGAAACAGCCTATCCATGGTCAACTTCAGGTGCCGATCAATACAACAACATGATGGGCAGTCAGGCACAGGTTGGATCATTTGAATTCACAAAAGACGGTCAGAAAGCTTTTCTGATCGATCTGACTCAAAAAATGATCACCGCCGGTGCATGTGGAATTGTATACTGGGAGCCGGCCTGGATTACATCTCAAATGAAAGATTTATGGGGAACAGGTTCATCCTGGGAAAACTGCACTTTGTTCGACTTTGAAGGCAACTCGTTACCCTCCTTTTCCTACATGACCTGCCCATATTCATTTCCTAACAAGAAATAAAACAAGGCTCTTCTTTGACAAGGCAGAGATATTTGATATATTGGTCATCCAGAAAAACCAATAATCAAAATATCCGAAATAATGAAGCATGTCAAAGAAATAAGCCTGATGATGC
>CAYTNC010000185.1:0-5233 GCA_964438935.1 uncultured Bacteroidales bacterium | reverse complement strand
TACCAGGCAATGGGGCATGCGATGATAAAGGCCACCAGTACCCATTTCAGAAAATCTCTGTTCAGCAAGGCCATTATTTGATAAATCTTTGCTCCGTTCACTTTTCTTATTCCTACTTCTTTTACCCTAAAGCGAAGGAGAAGGGCTACAAGCCCGTATAATCCAATGAGTGAGATCAGCATGGATAAAGCAAAGAAAACATTGAACAACTTTAAAATGACTTCTTCACTGGCATATTGTTCAGTAATCAGGTCATCTATAAAATGGTATTTGAAAGGTTCAATGGTTTCGAATTTTTTCCATACCTGCTGAATTTCAGCAATTATAGTTTTCTCATCGGCTTTACCACACCGCACAACATAATTCCAGTTTGCGTCTTTGATGGAAAACTGAAACGGTTGAATCTGTTTGTGCAGTGATGAAATATGGAAATCCCTTGCTATACCCGTAACCTCAGTTTTGGTTTCTCCCATATTATATGTTCTGCCCAGTATGGTTTCGCCCATTCCAAACTGCTTTTCTGCTTCCTCATTGATAATTGCGTAATCAAATGCCAAAGTGGTATCTTCTTTTAGTTCTCCCAACTGAGCTTTCAAAGGTATTTTCAACACGTTAAAAAAGTTTGGCGCCACTGAAGTGTGGAAAATATCAATTTGAACATCACCTCCGGAAGGCTTTACAGGCCAGTAATTGCCTAAAATACCCGGGAGCTGAAATCCGCACGAAGTGGTGGCAACAACACCGTTGATTTTTTTTATTTCTTCATTGAATGCATCATAGTGTTTAAAAATATCTTCTGAAATTGAAAAGTTAAGAAGCGATGCATGTTCGTAACCTAAATTTCCTTTGGTGCTATGATTGAGTTGCTTTCTTATGGTTACCGCAGCAATCAACAGCAGAATGGCGATGGTGAATTGCACGGTTATCAATGCATTTCTGAAATGTGATCTGGCACCAACTGCATTACTGGTTGAGAGTGTAACTATTTTGCTGATATGATTCGAGGGATATATTCCTGACAGAAATCCCACGACCAATCCAAAGGCCAGGATTATCAACCAGAAAATAGATTTGCCATAAGGGATTTCAATTCCTGCTATGCCTTGCGTTTTGAGCCAGGGAATGAGGTATAAGGCAATTACAAAGGATATGAAGATGCATAGAAATGTCAGCAGAATAGAATAACCCAGGTATTGTTTAAAAAGGTAGGATCGGCCGGCTCCAATAATTTTTTTAATGGCCACAGATTTTTTGCGTGCTTCAAAACTTGCTATGGACAGGTTGACGAAATTGATGCATGATATAATCAGAATCAGTAAACCTGCGGAACAAAATATGTAGATCAGAGTTGCGGAAATATCCTGGTCAAAACTTCCCGTGATGGAAGCACTCTGAAGGTGTATTTTACTTAAGGGTTGGAGATAGTAATCATTTGAATTGGCGTACCACTCTCCCACATACTTTTTTTGCAGCGGCTTCATTTTTTCACCAAAGGTTGAAACGATGGATGGATCTTTTACCAGCACAAAGGTTCTCCACATCCACCATGTCCAGTGATTCTTCATTTCTTCTCCGTAGTCGTTCAGTAAATCATTGGCACTTGTAAGAAATTCAAACCTGATTGACGAATTGAACGGGATATCTTCATAAACAGCGGTTACTGTATAATCACGACGATAATCAAGCTTAAGGGTTTTTCCAAGAGGAGAATCGCTGCCGAAAATTTTTTGCGCAAGAGATCGGGATAAAGCTATGCTGTATGGTTTTTCGAAAAAATTGTTACTTTCTTTTTCCAGCACCGGAAAAGTGAACATATCAAACAATTCCTTATCTCCAAAGGCTCCTTTGACTTTGAATGTTTTCTTTTCATATTCAATATTCGGTTCGGTACTCCAGCCAAACCTCGCAGTTTTTTCGATGCCTGGCATATCGGAAGGTAATAGCTCGGCCCAGTGATGATTTGTTATTGCTTCATGAGTGCTTTTCTCATTGAGAAAGCGATTCACTCTGAATATCCTGTCTTTATTTATGTTGAAGCGGTCAAAGGTGGACTGGTAGTAAACAAACGATCCGATAATCAAACAGGATGCCAAAGCCACAGCATAACCAAAAACATTAATTACAGTGATCGTCGGGTTGTTTTTTATTTCTTTAATGAAGTTTTTCAGGGTATTCATCATATTATGAATTAGTGATTAGCAATGAACCTGCCTACAGGCAGGCTTCGCACTTCTTTTCACATTTCTGCATTCTCCTGGAATGTCACTTCCAAACTTCTTTTCATCTCTTCTGTGACAATCCTTCCGTCAAACAAATTGACAATCCGGTGTGCATAGCCCGAATCGCGCTCTGAGTGAGTAACCATGACAATGGTTGTGCCTTCTTTATTTAATTCAGAAAGAAGCTTCATTACCTCCAGTCCGTTTTTAGAATCGAGGTTACCGGTAGGTTCATCGGCCAGGATCAGCTTGGGACCTGCTACTACGGCGCGGGCTATTGCCACACGCTGCTGCTGACCTCCTGAAAGCTGCTGGGGGAAGTGGCTCCGGCGGTGACCAATTTTCATCCGTTCGAGAATGCCTTCCACCGTTTTTCGGCGAACTGACTCTTTGATCCGCATGTAAACCAGTGGCAATTCCACATTTTCAAAAACGGTAAGCTCATCAATCAGGTTGAAACTCTGGAATACAAATCCGATATTTCCTTTGCGCATATCGGTTCGCTGGCCTTCCTTAAGAGTCGAGACATCCTTTTCGTCAAAAAAGTATTTTCCATCGGAAAGGTTGTCAATCAACCCGATAATGTTCAGCAATGTGGATTTCCCGCATCCCGAAGGGCCCATGATGGCCACAAATTCACCCTTTTTTACTTCAAGGTTTACCTTGTTCAGGGCTGTGGTTTCTACTTCATCGGTACGGAAGATCTTGGTGAGTTCAATTGTTTTTATCATGTTGCATGGAGTTATTTCAATGATTCTATTATTAAACGCCGAAGTTCAAATCGGGTGCCATAGATGCAATTGGTTAATATATAGGCAAATAAAGATGGACTGGTTGAACCGGAGTGTAAAAAAATTGGTATTTCTGTAAAATTATTGGACATTTTTCAAAAGCGGATGGGAAGTAGTTTAATTTTGAAAAGATAAGTCTAATTAGATAAGCCAGAAAACAAATTATGCCACTAAGACACCAAGGCACTAAGCTTATTATTATATTCATTTGCAGCAATATCAAAAATAGTAATTTCGTGTCTTTGTGCCTTCGTGGCTAATACTGTTTTTTCAGTCTTTACGCTGAGATTAATACTTGCACAAATGCAAACCGGTAAAATACTTGTTGTTGACGATAACAAAAACGCACTGAGTGCGCTTAAAATGCTGCTTCAGCTTGAGTTTGAAACGGTAATTGCCATTGCCAATCCAAACCTGATCATGACAGAGCTGAAGAAAACCGAGATGGATGTCGTTTTGCTCGACATGAATTTCTCAGCGGGCATCAACACGGGCAACGAGGGATTGTACTGGTTGGGCGAGATAAAAAAGGCCTTTCCTTCAACTGAGGTGATTATGATTACTGCATATGGCGATGTGGAACTGGCAGTAAAAGCGCTCAAAAAAGGCGCTGCCGACTTCATATTAAAACCCTGGGAAAACGAAAAGTTGCTGGCAACACTTATGGCCACACTAAAACTGAGACGTTCCAACATCAAAGTGGAGGAATTACAGCAACGTGAGCAAACCCTGAAAAAAGGACTGAACCAGGAGCACAGGCACATTTTGGGATCATCCTCAGCCATGATGAAACTGATGCAAACCATTGCCAAGGTTGCCAAAACTGATGCCAACGTGCTGATCACCGGTGAAAATGGCACCGGCAAAGAGCTTGTTGCCCAGGAAATTCACCGGCGATCGGAAAGAAGTGATGAACTGCTGGTTTCCGTAGACATGGGCACCATACCTGAATCACTTTTTGAGAGTGAGTTGTTCGGACATAAAAAAGGTTCTTTTACCGATGCCCGTGAGGATCGTATGGGCAAGTTTCAGCTGGCACACAAAGGCACACTGTTTCTTGATGAAATTGGCAATCTGCCGATGGCCATGCAGTCGAAATTGCTAACCGCATTGCAGAGCCGTACAGTCATCCCGGTAGGTTCCAATCAACCTGTACCCATTGATATCAGGCTGATCTGCGCTACCAATTGCGATTTGGAGCAACTGGTGGGCCAGCAAAAATTCCGTGAGGATCTGTTGTACAGGATCAACACAATTTGGATTGAAGTGCCTCCGCTTCGGGAACGTGGCGGTGATATTGAACTGCTCTCCATGTTCTTTCTCACTTACTTTGAAAAGAAGTACCGAAAACCAAAACTTACCTTAAGCGCACAGGCCAGGCAAAAGTTAAGCGAATACCTGTGGCCGGGCAATGTCAGGGAATTGCAACATACCATTGAGAAAGCAGTGATTCTGTGTGACTCGGCCATCCTGAATGCCGATGATTTCATATTCCGGCCAACCGGCAGGCTTTCCGACTCCAGCTTCCTTACCCTCGAAGAAATGGAAAAGCACATGATCGAAATGGCGCTGGAAAAGCACAACGGCAGGCATACAGCTGTTGCCAATCAACTGGGCATATCACGCCAAACCTTGTACAATAAAATTAAACGTTATGATCTTTAAATCATACAATATCTCCGTGATCATCCGGATGCTGATATTCGGTCTGGCAGCTGCGGCACTGGGAATTTCCATATACCAACATGCCTGGTTACTGGCAGTTCCCCTTGTATTGATTGTCCTGATCTCCTTTTTTGATCTGATTCATTTTTTGAACAGCCTCAACCGCAAAGTAGCTTTCTTTTTTGATGCCATCACCAATGATGACAGTACATTGCATTACCCTGAAAATATCCGTCCCCGATCCCTGCGCACTTTGCATCATAGTTTGAACCGGCTGAACGCCCACATTGCAGATATCCGGATCAAAAGCGAAAACAGGGAGCGATTTTTTCACGAAATGCTGAAATCATCAGCTACCGGACTACTGGCTGTTGACGAGAAGGGATACATTGAGCAGATCAATGGTCCGGCACTTGAATTCATGGGACTTCCTCACATCACGCATATGGACCTGCTCAGGCAAAAAAATCCCGAGCTTTTTGAGCAGATGCAGCTGATTAACCCGGGGCAGAGCAGGACCATCAAATTGCTTCAGGGCAATGAACTGCGTTTGATTTC
>CAYTNC010000184.1:0-5250 GCA_964438935.1 uncultured Bacteroidales bacterium | reverse complement strand
TCAGCATGCTGCGCAGATACCATCCTTTGTTTATGAGCATTCATTTCATGCACCCGATGGAACTTACCCCCGAGGTTCATGAAGCCTGCACCAGGCTTGCCAATGCCGGTATACCGCTGGGAAGCCAGACGGTGCTGCTTAAAGGCATCAACGATTCTGTTCCGGTGATGACGCAGCTGATGCAGGGTTTACTGCGCAACCGCGTGCGGCCGTATTATATTTACCAATGCGATCCCATCCTGGGTTCGGGACATTT
The DNA here is from genome assembly GCA_964438935.1 of uncultured Bacteroidales bacterium. Classification (GTDB taxonomy): domain Bacteria; phylum Bacteroidota; class Bacteroidia; order Bacteroidales; family UBA10428; genus UBA5072. Next base: position 4,994 of record CAYTNC010000184.1, on the reverse strand, counting down.
CCGTACCACGGTAAAGGCCGGTTTGGACATCATTCGCGGTATGCGCGGATTCACCAGCGGTTATGCCATACCTCATTTTGTAATTGATGCCCCCGGTGGAGGTGGTAAGATTCCGCTTTTGCCGGAATATGCCCTGGGACATGAAGGGGATAACCTGGTGCTTCAGAATTATGAGGGTAAGCACTTTTACTATCCCGATGCTGAAGAGGCGGTATGATAAATCAGCTTACTTCTGAGTATATATTAACCATTACAGAATTATAAAATTGAGCTTGTTGAGCTTAGTCTCCAAACCATTGCGGTCAACTTACGAAATGCTTACGCCCCTTCAGGGCTAATATTCAGTGCTTAGGCAATTACACAGGGCGATGCCCTGTGCTATTGCTGATGCCCTTACAGGGCATGGATTTATAGACCTATTTAAGCCCTGAAGGGCGTAAGCAATTGACCAAATGTTTAAGTTGACGGCAATGGTCTCCGGACTACGCCTGCCTGCCAGCAGGCGCAGCTTTTGGGATGCTCAATCAGTATTGCTTTTAATTTTATGTGTCACCACATTTGTTTTCACCTTGAATCTGAATTAAAATAGTGTTTAATAATGGAAATAGGACTCACCTACGACCTGCGAACTGATTACCTGAATGAAGGCTTTTCACTCGAAGAAACAGCAGAGTTTGATAAGGAAGAAACCATAGCAGGAATTGAAAATGCTTTGAAGAGGCTGGGATACCAAACAACACGCATTGGTCATGCCCGGAAACTGATGGGCGAATTGCTGGCCGGAAAACGTTGGGACCTGGTTTTCAATATATGTGAAGGTATGTACGGCGACAGCCGGGAGTCTCTCATTCCTGCCCTGTTTGATGCCTACCGCATTCCTTATGTTTTTTCGGGTGCGGTAACCCTGGGTATTTCACTGAACAAAGCCTTTGCAAAAAGAATTGTCAGGGATGCAGGTATCAATACACCCACTTTTATGGTGGTAAACCATACCGATGATGTAAAAAATTGTCAGCTTGCCTTTCCCTTGTTTGCCAAACCTGTTGCAGAAGGAACCGGAAAAGGAGTTGAAGACCGCTCTGTGATTCTGGATGCCAAACAACTGGCCGATATGTGCGATTATCTCCTGAAAAAGTTCAACCAGCCTGTTCTTGTTGAGGAATACCTTCCGGGACGTGAGTTTACTGCAGGAATTGTGGGCAACGGGACAGATGCCCGTGTTATAGGAGCTATGGAAGTTATTTATGGCAAAGGCGTCAGTGATGTCTATTCGTATTTCAATAAGGAAAATTATGAAGGGCGTATTCATTACGAACCTGTAACCGGTGAATGGCTCAGGCATTGTGAGGATATTGCACTTAAGTCGTGGAATGCCCTGAATGCAAACGATGGCGGAAGGGTCGACCTTAGGGTTGACAGGCTTGGCAAAATAAGCTTTATTGAAATCAACCCGCTTGCCGGATTGAACCCGGTTCATTCTGATCTGCCCATACTTTGCCGGATGAATGGCATTGAGTATGATCAGTTAATCGGCATGATCATGGATGCAGCTCTTAAAAGGATCAACATTTCCCATGAAAAATAAAAAGGTCGTTATTTTGCATAATGCGGTTACCGGTAACAGCAACCCCGATGAGGCTGATGTGCTGCATCAGGTGGACCTGGTTTCGAAAGCCCTGACCGCATTAGGATATACGCCCGTTGCTTTTCCGCTGCAGGATGACCTTATTCACGATCTGGAGACTGTTAAGAAAAGTGAACCCCTGTTTGTCTTTAACCTGGTGGAGTCGGTATTCAACAAAGGGGAATTGCTTTATATGGGACCGGCTTTGCTGAATGCCCTGAAAATTCCCTATACCGGAGTTCCGGTTGAAGGTTTGTTTTTGACCACCAATAAAGTGCTTACAAAAAGAATCCTGGAGTATAATCATATTCCCACTCCGGGTTATTTCACCACAAACCAAGTCCACAGGCTCAGACCCGGCACCCGCTACCTGCTCAAGCCGATGAGTGAGGACGGTTCGGTGGGCCTGGATGAAGATGCGGTTTTTACATCGGAACAGGCTGCCATTACTGATAAAATCAGCCGGCAACCTGATTCGCATTATTTTATTGAAGAATACATCGAAGGACGTGAGTTTAATATCAGCGTTCTGGGAGGAAGGGGCAGGAGAGACACACTGCCTCCTGCCGAAATGATTTTTCATGATTATCCTGCCGGCAAGCCACGCATACTGGGCTATAAATCCAAATGGGACGAATCGTCGACGGAATATAAAAACACCACCCGTGCATTCGGTACTTTGCCGCCGGAATCACCATTATCCCTTGAGCTTGTGCGGTTAACAGAAGCATGCTGGGATTGTTTTAATCTGAAAGGTTTTGCACGGGTTGATTTCCGGGTTGACCAAAATGAGCAGCCCTATGTTATAGAAATCAACGGGAATCCCTGTATTTCACCCGACAGTGGTTTTATAGCGGCAACTAACCGGGCGGGATTCTCCAACACCGATGCAATTGCAAGGATAATTGAAGAATTGAACTAACAGCACAATGAATAATATTTGAATTGTATGATAACATTTCGGGAGCAACTGGTACCTGAAGACATCCGGAAAATAGGCGAGGTATTGGAATCAAGCGGCTTTTTCCATTCCTATGAGGTTGATGTGGCCAAAGAACTGGCTTCTTTTAACCTCGAAAAGGGAGCAACAACTTCAGGATACCATTTTATCGTTGCCCATGAAGCGGATACCATGCTGGGATATTGCTGTTATGGCCCGAATCCGTGTACCGAAGCGAGTTACGACCTTTACTGGATTGCGGTTCACAAAGATCAAATGAAAAAAGGCCTGGGTCGTCAACTGATGCACCTTGCCGAACAGGCTACAGTGAAATTGGGCGGAACCATAGTCTGGGTGGAAACTTCAGGACGGGCTATCTATGAATCAACACGGAAGTTCTATCTTTCACTGGATTATGATCAGGTAGCCGCACTGCCCGATTTTTATGCTCCGGGAGACGACAAGATCGTGTTTATGAAAAGAGTGGGGTGAACAGGCTGATGCCTTTGCGTATCAAAGCTGCTTCTCGTAACAAACAAACGGGATTTTCTGGTAGGCGGCCTGAAACGAGGCCACTTCTTTAAATGCTTGCTTTTCGTATAACTGCCGGGCATGATCACTGGGTTTGAACACATCCAGCCGGATACAATCAAATCCCTTTTCTTTTGCCAGTTTTTGGGAAAATTCAATCATCAGTTTGGCAATCCCCTTCCCCTGCCACCTGGGATGCACAGCCATGTGCTGAAGATAAAGCGGCTTGCGGTTTTCGGATGGAAGATTCAACTGTTTGTAATCATCAGGCTCATTTTCATTCAGTGTAACCATTCCCTTACATATACCCTTGTCTTTTACCAGGTATATGGAACCGTTATCAAGATCCTTTTGTATGTTATCAGCCCCCGGGTAAGCACTGTTCCAGTGCTTCATCCCTTTTGCATTCATGTCAGATATGCAAATTCGTAACAGGTATAATAATTCAATAAGATCAATAGGCTTGGCCTGAAAAATTTCCATCTGGATCTAGTTTCTCATTTCTGTAAATAAACCATGGGGACAAATATAAATAATAATAAAAGACGATTATTACTGTTATAATGATGCTTTTGAATAATCTGCTATTTTTACATAAAAATAATCAGTTTTTTTAAATTTAGAATATCTTTTTCAGTTTCATTTGTAAGTTCCATTAACAGGCATTCATACCAGTTTTCATCATGTCATGCATCCGCGTTTTGCTGCTCAAATCAATTTTTCCCGTTTGCTGTGTTCCTTTGCTGGCAGTACTTGCATTGTCGTGCAATCACGATTTGCTCGACCCCGATCCCGATGCGCTTCCTTATTTTTCCACCGACACGGTTTCTTTCGATACGGTTTTCACTACAATAGGTTCCGCTACCCTGTATTTCAAAGTATATAATAAAGACAACAGGCCGCTGCTGATCCGGTCTATTGAACTGGCAGGCGGGGCAAATTCTTTCTTCCGCCTGAACATTGATGGTGAGCCTGCCTCCGGGGTTGCCAATGTGGAGATTGCACCCAAAGACAGTATGTTTATTTTTGTTGCGGTTACCATTGATCCTCTGAATTCCAGCAACCCCGTAATCGTAAGCGATTCGGTAGTTTTCAACACCAATGGCACCTTGCAGCATGTGAAGCTGTTGGCTTATGGCCAGGATGTTCATCTGTTCAAGGATACATTCATCGGAACAGAAACCTGGATCAACGACAAACCTTACCTGATTTTCGGTAACCTCGAAGTGGATTCGGGCCACATACTTACCATTGAACCGGGAACACAGATTTACTTTCACCGCAATTCAAGCATGGTGGTCTGGGGTACGCTGGTTGTGAACGGAACCAGGGATAATCCGGTTGTTTTTCAGAATGACCGTCTTGAAACGTTTTACGACATCATCCCGGGCCAGTGGGGCACCATTTTCTTTGCTCCTTATAGCCGGGGTAACAGAATCAACCACGCCATCATAAGGAATTCAATAGCCGGGTTGCAATTGGGATTTCCCGCAGATCCACGCGTTCCTGAATTGAAAATTTCCAACAGCATCATCCAGAACGTGTCCTTTGCCGGTATTTATGCTTTTGGCGCAGATCTTCTTTGCTACAACACGGTTATTGCAAACAGTGCAGGTCCGGCCGTTGCGTTACTGCAAGGCGGAAACTATGAATTCTACCATTGTACCATTTCCAACAACGGTGTGGTGGGAACATCGCGTTCCAGCCCTTCCCTGGTGATAACAAATTACTTTGACAATATTGAAGAAGGCGCTTATGTCAGATATACCCGCGACCTGAATGCCGGATTTGTGAACAGCATTATCTATGGTAGTAATTTTCATGAGCTTCAACTGTTGAACACCCCGGTCAGTCAGTTCAATTACCGCTTTGATCATTGCCTGTTGAAGGCATCTGAGG
>CAYTNC010000183.1:0-5278 GCA_964438935.1 uncultured Bacteroidales bacterium | reverse complement strand
TTATGTCCTGTACGGGGGCGAAACAGGCTGGAAAAGTTGCACCTCAAAATCCGGATCAGATGATAACAGACAACACGGTAGCCCTGAAAGAGCTGAGCCATTTCCCCCTGGCCAAAAAGGGAACTGAGCGATTTGTAATTATCCCCGAATTGAAAAGTTCAGCAGATGCCACATCTGTAAAAGTTGAGATCATTCCCGGCAAAACCATCATGGCCGATTGCAACCGGTATGCCCTGATGGGAAAACTCAATGAAGCCGTGGTTGAAGGTTGGGGATATGCTTATTACGAATATATTTCCGACGGACAGATGATTTCAACAAAAATGGCCTGTCCCGATTATCCCCTCGAAGAAAGATTCATTCCGGGTGAATCCATGATGTTGGATTATGCAAAAGATATTCCTGTTGTGGTTTATGTTCCACAAGGTTTTGAGGTTAAATACCGCATCTGGAATGCTAATGAAACCAAAGAGGCTGTAACCAAATAGTACGGAAAACAATGTTGCAGGCTGTGTTCCTGTAAAGAAGCATCACCGAAACAATTCATTCCCCAGCACCATCAGGGTAAAACTCCTTTCAGCAGCATTTTCAAGCAAGGTTCCGGCATTTTTCAGTGAATGTGTAAGGGACATTGGCTTATCGGCAATGGGTATCACGGCATTAAATCCTAGTTGTTTCAGTTCAAAGTGATTGCTTTCCAACGCCCCGGTAAAAGCGATTACCGGTTTCAATCCGGCTTTTGCCATTCGGGCCACACCGGCAGGTGTTTTACCAAAGGCTGTTTGGGCATCCATTCTTCCTTCGCCGGTAATCACCAGGTCGGCCCAGTCAATCCATTCTTCCAACCGGGTTCCCCGGCTTACCAGGTCGAAACCCGGTATGAGTTCGCCCTTTAAAAAGGCAACGATTCCGGCCCCCATTCCCCCGGCAGCTCCTCCGCCGGGAAGATAAGTTACGTCAACTTGAAGTGTATTGAAGATAACACGCGACAAATGGAGGAGGTTGCGGTCCAATTCATTTATCCCGGAGGAATTGGCTCCTTTCTGCGGACCATAAACAAATGCTGCGCCCTGCGGACCCGCAACCGGGTTATTTACATCGCAGGCCGCTCTGATGCTGCATTGCAAAATTCTCGGATCAAGATGCTCCAGGTTGATGTGAGCTATTTTTCCCAGGCTCCTGCCGTTGTGTCCGGTTTCTTTTCCTGCTGCATCGGTGAAATGCACTCCCAGTGCCTGTGCCATACCAACTCCCCCGTCAATAGTTGCACTTCCACCGATGCCTAAAACAATCTCACGGCAACCTTGATCCAAAGCACAGCGGATCAGCTCACCCGTTCCGTAGGTTGTGGTGTACATGGGATTTCTTTCGGAAGCATCGAGCAAGGCAAGGCCCGATGCTGCTGCCATCTCAATGAAAGCAGTTTTACCGTCTCCCGATACACCAAAAAAGGAGATAACCGGCCTCATCAGTGCATCGTGTACGCTTACTTCAACCAGTCGGCCACCTGTAGCCTGAACCAGGGCGTTAACAGTGCCCTCGCCGCCATCGGCCATGGGTATAATTCTGTATTCCGCATCAGGGAACACCTTTTCAACACCCTGCCGGATAAACATTGCCACCTTGCCGGCAGGCAGGCAGTCCTTGAATTTATCGGGACAAATCAGGATTTTCATTATAATGCCAGATGAAACCTGCATAAAGTTACCGAATTAGTCTGACAGTTCTAGCGATTAATCCTGCAATCACCGGCTGTCAATCAATGAATAACCAGTCAGCTTGCAAAGTTCATGGATTTTGGGTAAATTCGATTTTAAATACAAACCGAATTTATTAACCAAATCTAACTTCCATGGAAATCATTGTCACTTTACTCATCGGTGCTGCTGCAGGTTGGTTGGGAAGCCTCATTGTCAGGGGTGGCGGATTGGGCTTATTGGGAAACCTGATTGTTGGGATTCTCGGAAGCTTTGTCGGATACTGGCTTTTAGGAAAGCTGGGCATACATCTTGGCAGCGGATGGGTAGGCGCCATACTGACAGGAGCTGTCGGGGCAATCGTCATCCTGGTGCTGGTCAACCTGATCTTCCGGAAGAAATAATAAGCAATTGCCTACGGCACATCAGATTGCCAATTGCTTTTCCAGGTCTTCCAGCACTTCAGCCGACAGCACACCCCTGGCTATCTCCCTTACTTCGCCGGTCATGCGGATGTTCCAATCCTGGTCGATCTGGATTTTCAGCGTACCTCCCTGCATGTGCATGGTCAGGTCTCCTTTAACCAGGCCCCTTTTCACCAGCATGCTCGATGCGGCACAGGATGAACTGCCCGAGGCCAGTGTGTAGCCGGCGCCTCTTTCCCAGATGAGGATTTGTGCATCGTGATCGGAAAGCACCTTAGCAAACTGCACGTTGATGCGGTTGGGGAAAAGCGGGTGGTTCTCGAGCAATGGTCCGTATTTCCTGACCTCACTCTCATCCAGCTCCTGCCTGATCACCACGCAATGCGGGTTCCCTACCGACACGCAGTTTACTTCAAATTCTCTGTCTCCGGCCTGTATCTTCTGCCCTATGAATTCCGGCAGATCAGAATTTACGGGAATATCGCGCGATTTAAAAATGGCCTTGCCCATATCCACCCGGATCATTGCAGCTTTACCTTTGTTTTCCTCAACAATGTCAGCATAAACCACATCTGTGAGCGTTTCAACCGAAAACTGCTTTTTGGTGGCGTGACCGTAATCATATAAATATTTGCACAGGATGCGAAGGCCGTTGCCACTTTTCTCGGCTTCCGAACCATCGGGATTGTAAACCCTGAAACCAAAATCTGCTTTTGATGAAGGTACTTTCATTACAATGCCGTCGGAACCAATGCCGAAATGGATGTTGCACAGCCTTTTGATAGCCTGAGTGGTGAGTTTGAAATCAATGTTGTTGCTGTCCAGTACAATATACTCATTGCCCAGGCCGTGCATTTTTACAAAACTGTTCTTTTCCATATCTTTTGCTTTAGCAGATTGATTACATAATGAAATTTCGGACCATATCCTCGAGCGCATCCCTGCGGCGGATCAACCGGGCATTGCCGCCGGCCTCTATGAGCACTTCAGCCGGGCGCAACCGGTTGTTGTAATTCGAACTCATTGAATAGCCGTAAGCTCCGCTGTCGAGTACCCCAAGAACATCATTTTCAAAAATCTCGGGCAGGTTTCGGTCCTTGGCAATAACATCACCTGTTTCGCAGATATTGCCAACAATTCTCACTGTCTCCTGTTTCATCGAAGGCTTGTCGTCTTTCCGGTAAACCTCCACATCATGGTGCGAATCATACATGGTGGGCCGTACCAACACGTTAAATCCCAGGTCGGTCCCAATGTACTTCAGTCCGTAATTCGTCTTCACTGCGTTCACCTGGCCCAGCAGGATGCCGGATTCAGCCACAATGTAACGGCCCGGCTCAACCTTGAACTCAATTTCTTTCCCATATCCCTTCACCCACGCACGGATGAGTTCGGAAAGCTTACCTCCCAATTCTTTCAGATCGAGCCGTGGTTGGTTTTCCTGTTTCCTGTAGGGAATACCGAAACCACCGCCGAGATCCACGAATTCCAGGTCGTCAAATTCGGTGGCAACCGTTAGTATGTTATGGGAACTCGCCAGATAGGCATCCCCGTCCATAAACAACGAACCGATGTGCTGGTTGATGCCAATGAGTTGCAGGTTATATTCCCCAAGAGCCCTTTTCACATCGGGGACCTGGCTCATTTCGATCCCGAATTTCGTTTTTTGTCCCGCTGTTTTTACCTTGTCGTGATGACCGGCCCCAACTCCGGGATTCAGCCTGAATGCCACCTTGCCACCGGGATTGAGCTTCCCATATAGTTCGAGCTGAGAGACCGAATCAACAGAAATTTTCACACCTGCATGAATGGCATAAAGGAACTCCTCTTTGTTCACGTTGTTGCAGATATAGAATATCTCATTGGGCCTGAAGCCGGCCATCAGGGCCACATAAATCTCTCCGGGTGACATGGCGTCAACACGCAGGCCCTCACTTTTAACAATCTTCAACAATTCAAGGTTGCTGTTTGCCTTGGGGGAATAGTTGACATTGAAATTGGGGTAATCAATTAATCCCCTGATATCGCGGCATCTTTTCCGCAGTATGTTCTCATTATATACGTAAAGCGGACTTCCGTATTTTTCAGCTAATTGAACAGGATCGGTGTTGCCAAAAAAATTCTTTTCGCTGCTGACCTTCGAATAAATTGGGTACATGTTTTCGGGTGAATGATATGTTGAATATATTTGGACAAAAATATAAAAATGGTTCAGATAAACGAAAACTACCTCAAGTTACAGGCCGGGTATTTGTTTCCCGAGATCGGCCGGCGGGTGCGCGAATTTCAACAGAACAATCCACATGCCGATGTGATCAAAATGGGAATCGGAGATGTCACCCAACCGCTTACGCCTGCTATTGTAAAAGCTTTTCACGAAGGTGTTGACGAGATGTCGAAAACGGCAACTTTCAAAGGTTACGGTCCCGAGCAGGGTTATGAATTTCTGCGGGAAGCCATTGCCAAAAACGATTATCAGAGCCGGGGAGCCACTATACATGCTGATGAAATTTTTATTTCCGACGGATCCAAATGCGATACAGGCAACATACAGGAGATTTTCGGATATAAGAATGTGATTGCAGTGCAGGATCCCGTATACCCTGTATATGTGGATACGAGCGTTATGAATGGCCGCACCGGGAATTTTATGGGCAACGGCTATTATGAAGGAATTGTTTACATGCCCTGCACGGCTGAAAATGGCTTCATACCTGAAATCCCCAAAGTCAGCGTGGATATCATTTATCTCTGTTACCCGAATAATCCCACAGGCACAACAGCCGGTAAAGAAGAGCTGAAGAAATGGGTCGACTATGCCATTAAAAATAAGGCTGTCATTTTGTACGATGCCGCCTATGAATCCTATATTTCCGATCCGGACATTCCGCATTCGATTTACGAAATTGAAGGAGCCCGTAAGGTCGCTATTGAATTCCGCAGTTTTTCGAAAACCGCCGGATTTACCGGAACACGCTGCGCATTCACGGTTATTCCCAAAGACCTGATGGCCTATACTGCCGATGGCACTGCAAAACCGCTATATCCAATATGGTCCCGGCGCCACACCACCAAATTCAATGGTGTGTCATATCCGGTTCAGAAAGCGGCTGCTGCCATTTACACACCGGAAGGCCGGAAAGAAATCAGGGCCAC
>CAYTNC010000182.1:0-5305 GCA_964438935.1 uncultured Bacteroidales bacterium | reverse complement strand
TATGAACTCAGGGCTAACAGCAAGGAAGGAGAAGTGGTTGAAACTGTTGACCGGAATGCACCGCTTACTTTTCTTTTCGGTAGCGGATCCTTGCTTCCCAAGTTTGAAGACAATCTGGCCGGCTTGAAAGTTGGTGATAGCTTTGATTTTAGTTTGGTCAGTGTTGATGCATATGGAGATTTTGATGAAAATTCGGTGATCAAAATACCCCTTCAGGCATTTCAGATCGATGGTAAAGTGGATTATGAATTAGTTAAGATTGGCAGTAAAATTCCCATGCAGGATAGCCAGGGACATCGGCTAACCGGCGTAGTGAAAGTAATTGATACCGATACCGTGACAATGGATTTTAACCACCCGTTGGCCGGTAACAGCTTATTTTTCAAAGGTGAGGTTACTGAAATCCGTCAGGCCACCGAAGAAGAAATGATGCACGGACACATCCACGGAAACTCCAATTGCGAGAGTGGCTCATGCGACAGTTGTGGTTGTGGAGATGGAGGTTGCCATTGATCGGCACATTGTAACGAAAATACCAATTCGGATTGCTGAGCGTAGTCTCCTGACTACGCTCTTTTTTTGACTTTTTAGGTAGTCTTTACTTTATTTGTTGATACTAAAATCATCCCAGTCTTTCCATACCGGAAATTTCTTTCGGAATTCATCCAATTCACTGCGAATCAGACTTACCAAAACAATTCCTTCGTTCGGATTGGGCATATCATTAAGTATCTTGCCCTTTGGATCAATTGCAACCGAGTTACCTATGTAGGAGAGGTTATTGTCATTGCTGCCAACCCGATTCACACCAATAACATAACATTGATTCTCAATAGCCCTTGCTCTGAGTAGCGTTTCCCAAACATCATTCCTGCTGGCAGGCCAGCTGGACACATAGGTGAGTATGTCATAATCACCGGTGTTTTTTGCCCAAACCGGAAACCTGAGGTCATAGCATACCTGGAAATTAATACGCCATTCTTTTAATGGAACAACCACCCGGTTCAATCCTTGGGTGAATTTCTTTTCCTCGCCGGCAAAACTGAATAAGTGCCGTTTATCATACCAGGTCAAATTTTCATGCTGGTCAACGTATATGAGCCTGTTGTAATACCGCCTGTTATCCTTAATAACCAGGCTTCCTGCAAGTGCGCAATCCAATGATTTAGCAGTTCTGCTCATCCATCTGATTGTGTTGCCATCCATAGTTTCCGCAATATCTGCGGGCTCAATACAGAATCCCGTCTGGAACATTTCAGGGAGAACAACGAGATCAACCGGTTCTTTCAAACCATGAAGCATTCCTGAATACTTCGCGAGGTTTTCTTCTGTCTTCTTCCACCTGATATCGGGCTGGACCAACGCAACGTGCAAATCATTCATAGCAGTAACTATATTTTACCGGGGAAATCATTTTCAAAACAAACGATCAGTTCATTCGATTGCCTTATAGCTTCGGCAACCAGTTCCGGCATATTTTCAATGCCTTCTCCGCTTTTGGATGTTTCTTCAATTTTTATCAAAACATCCTGCAATTGCTTTGCACCCAGAAAAGACACACCGGGAATCATTTTATGAGCCTCACGACCTATTGCTTCATTTTTTTGTTGTGTCAGATACTCCTGCATTCGTTCAAGAGCAGGAGGCGTTGTCCTTTTATATGTCTGAAGCATATCAATAATAAAGGTTTCGTCGTTATCTGAAAGCTTCCTGAGTGTACTCAAATCGTATAGCATAGATATTAATCAGTTTCTGTAAGTTTAAAGTTTTCTCTCAGCTTTTAGCTTTTGGCCTTTAGCCTTTAGCCAGATATTACTAGCTAATGGCAAATAGCCAACAGCTAATGGCATCTTCACTCTTCTCCCTTCGCTTCTTCCCAAATGGCATTCATTTCTTCCAGGGACATGTTTTTCAGTTTTCGTCCCTGTTTCAGTGTTTTGGATTCGAGGTAGTTGAAACGACTGATGAATTTTCTGTTGGTTTGTTCCAAAGCAGTCTCCGGGTCAACATCGTACAACCTGGCGGCATTAACCAGTGAAAAAAACAAATCACCGAACTCGGCTGAAATCCTGTCCTTGTCCATCCGGTCAATTTCTGTTTTCAGTTCCTTCAGTTCTTCTTCAACCTTATCCCATACCTGGTACCGTTCTTCCCAGTCGAAGCCTATTGCTCTTGCTTTATCCTGTATTCTGTTTGCCTTGATAAGGGCCGGAAGAGATGGTGGAACCCCTCCCAGAACACTGTGATTGCCTTCTTTGATCTTCAATTCTTCCCAGTTTTTTTTCACGTTTTCAGGGTTGTTTTTAACATCAACGTCGCCGAAAACATGAGGGTGCCTGAAAATAAGCTTTTCACAAATGGCATCTGCCACATCTCCAATATCAAAAGCTCCTGTCTCAGATCCCATTTTGGAATAAAAAACAATATGCAAAAGCAGGTCCCCGAGTTCTTTTTTAATGTTAATAAGGTCTTTCTTCAGGATGGCATCTGCCAGTTCATAGGTTTCCTCAATGGTGTTGTTGCGGATGCTCTCAAATGTCTGTTCCCGGTCCCATGGACACTTAACCCGCAGCTCGTCCATGATGTCCAGCAGTTTACCCAGCGCCTCAAGCTTTTCTTCTTTACTATGCATAATCACTATTAATTAACCCTGATCAGGGTTATTTGTTATCCTTGAATTTGATTCTTACCGAAGAATTTAATGACAGGTTCAGCAGCTCTGCAGCATTTCCGCCGTTGATGGCAATTTCAAGCAGGTTTAGTGAATTGAACAGCGCCAGCATTTCACCCGGCGATGAATCACTGTATTTTGAACACAGCCTGACTATGCGGTTGTGATTACTTTGCACAAAAATTTCGAAAGGCCGGCCTTTGCCAATCTGGTCGAATAGGTCCCTGGTAATATTGGTAATGGCATTTTTGTAAGAATCGATATATGCCACGCTCCCGTTGATTACCGATTCATCAATGGCAGGCAGCATAAGAACCTGCTTGTATAGATCCTTATGTGGTTTACCCAAACCGCTCAATTTTCCGTTTTTGATGATCTCACAGGCAGCATTTGCAAATGCTGATTGTTCCGGAAACGTTCCTGCTGCTGCAAACTCAATACTTACCATCTCTTCAGGATCGGAATCCAATATGAGCCCGAAGATTCCATTATCGTATCCAATGAAATAATGGTTATTTGCTTTAAGAGCTATGAATGCACTCTTTTCATCCGATGCATTGTTGACTGCAATAATATGAATGGTTTCGGGTGGAAAATGAATATAGGCGTGTTTTACCTGAAATGCTGCAAGGGCAATGTTAAATGACGGTACCTGATTGGTTATATCAACAACACTGGTGCCCGGGCATCGGTTGATTATAGTCCCTTTTACAGCAGCAGAATAATAGTCATCTGAATTCCAGTCACTGGTTAAAGTAACAATCGGCATGGGTTAAGATCAGGTTATATTTTTTAGTTGATGAACTGGTTTTTGTGATAAAAATAGTCCTATTTTGTACGTTTCAAATGTAAGCAATATTCTATAAAATAAATGATTGAAAAGGTTGTATATTTAGAAGGGATTGATCCCAAAACGTTTTATGGTTCCGGCAACCGCAATCTGGATAAGCTTAAATCCTATTTTCCAAAACTGAAAGTCGTAGGGCGCGACTATGAACTGAAAGTGCTTGGCGAACCTTCTGAAATCAGCCGGTTTGAGAGCGATGTCGACAAACTGCTCGATTATGTGCAACTTCGGAATCAGCTTACCGAAGATGATGTGGAAAAGATCATTCTTACGGAAGATGATACTTTGCGCCATTTCAATGAGAAAGATGAAGATGTGCTTATTTTCGGCAACGATGGCAAAGTCATTAAGGCCCGGTCGGTGAATCAGAAAAAATTGGTGGATGACTACCGTTCAAATGACCTGGTTTTTGCAATTGGACCAGCCGGTTCGGGGAAGACATACACAGCCATAGCCCTTGCCGTAAGGGCACTTCGAAACAAGGAGGTGAGGCGGATCGTGCTTACCAGGCCGGCAGTTGAGGCAGGGGAGAAGTTGGGCTTTTTACCCGGTGATGTGAAAGAGAAGCTAGATCCCTATCTGCAACCATTGTATGATGCATTAAGAGATATGATTCCACCTAAAAAGCTGGAGGGCTTCATTGAGGAAGGCATCATTGAAATAGCCCCGCTGGCATTTATGCGGGGCCGCACACTAGGTGATGCAGTGGTTATCCTCGATGAAGGACAGAATACCACCATCAACCAGTTGAAAATGTTCCTGACCCGAATGGGAAAGAATGCCAAATTCATTGTTACCGGCGATATCACCCAGATTGACCTGCCGGAACGACAGCAGTCGGGATTGTTGAAAGCACTTTCATTGCTGAAGGAAATCAAAGGCATATCTATCATTGAGTTCGACAAGGGCGATATCATCAGGCATCGTTTGGTCAGGCATATTGTGAATGCCTACGAGCAGAGTATACAGAAGACACAACGGTCAGCCGACAAAAAACCGGAAGACCCCGGATCGGGGAATGGCGAATTGTAAGCAGCATGGTTGCCGGTATGTAAAAAAGTTAAAGTGACTGAACCGACACTGTTTTATATTACAATTCAATCTGTTATTTTTGACAACATATGTTTTGATTTGTTAATTATTGAAAACCAATGAATATATGAGCAACGCAATTACCAAAACAAATTTCAGTTTTCCGGGTCAGAAAAGTTTTTATGTAGGAAAAGTAAGGGACGTTTACAATATCGACGGAAAATATCTGGTAATGGTAGTTACCGACCGCATATCGGCTTTCGATGTGGTACTGCCCAAGGGTATTCCCTATAAAGGACAGGTGTTGAATCAGATTGCTTCCAGGTTTCTTGATGCAACTGCTGATATTGTTCCCAACTGGAAGATTTCAAGCCCCGATCCCATGGTCACCATTGGTCATTTTGCAGCTCCCTATAAGGTTGAAATGGTAATCCGCGGATATCTTACCGGCCACGCCTGGAGAGAATACAAAGCAGGCAAGAGATCTTTATGCGGAGTGCCCATGCCCGATGGTATGGTGGAAAATCAGAAATTTCCCAAACCGATTATTACCCCCACCACAAAGGCAGATGAAGGTCATGATTTGGACATTTCCAGGGAAGAAATCATCAAAAGCGGACTGGTATCTCAAGCTGAATACATTCAGCTTGAGGATTATACCTATAAATTATTTGATAAGGGAAGTCAGATTGCTACCTCCAAAGGCTTGATCCTGGTGGATACCAAATATGAATTCGGTAAAAAGGATGGCACGA
>CAYTNC010000181.1:0-5319 GCA_964438935.1 uncultured Bacteroidales bacterium | reverse complement strand
AATTGCAGAAACTTGGACATAGCCTGATTCTCTGGACATTCAGGCATGGCAAAGAGCTCGACGAAGCAGTAGCATACTGCCGGAAAAAAGGTATTGAGTTTTATGCGGTAAATAAAAGCTACCCCGAAGAAGTCTTTGACCTGGAAGCATGCAGCCGCAAAATCGATTGTGATCTTTTCATTGACGACCGGAATGTAGGCGGATTCCCAGGATGGAGTGAGATTTGGCAGATGCTGAATCCTGATTATGCCGACTCGGAATACAATGAGCTGGGTAATCTCGTCAAGGGCAACACAAAAGTCGGAAGCAGGCTCAAGAAACTATTCCAGTAATCATTGTACATGCCGTGCCCGCGATGAAGCCCCTTTCAAACATAGCATCACTGCTTTTTGTCTCACTGGCACTTGTTTTATCTCTGAGTTGCTGTCGTAAAAATGCGCCCCAGCATACAGACGATTTTTCCGGAAAAGCTGCTCCAACCTGTTTCCGGGTAGTCTCACCTCAACCCAACCAGATAATCACAAGCGGCGACTCGGTAAAAATTGAAATTGCACAGGCAGACAGTACAGTAAAAATCGACTCTATAGCAGTATCCGCAGGAAAAGGACCTGTAATAATCTATCCCGGGATGCCGGCCCGGTTGTATTGGAATTCCGCCAACAGCAGGGTTGGAAAGATAACACTGAAAATATTGGTTCATTATTCCGACTCCCTTCAGGAATCGCACAACATCAGCCTGGCAGTGCTTTCCAACCTGGAACCGCAGCAATATACATATCGGGTAATCCGGAAATTTCCGCATGACAACCTGGCCTATACGCAGGGACTGTTTTATAGCAGTGGCCAACTGTATGAAAGTACCGGTTTGGAAGGCAAGTCATCTGTGAGGATTGTGGATATAGAAACCGGAAAGCCTGAAAAGATAACCCATATGGCCCCACAGTATTTTGGCGAGGGCATTGCCCTGTTCAAAGATCAGATTTTCCAGATTACTTATCGTTCACAGGTTGGATTTGTATACGACAAAAATACCCTGAGTCAGATCCGGAGTTTCGATTACCAGTTTCTGGAAGGTTGGGGACTCACAGCCAACAACAATTACCTGATCATGACCGACGGATCGGCCCAGCTTTTTTACCTGGAACCCGAATTCTTTACCCAGGTTGACCGCATTGAGGTGTTTGACAACAAAGGACGTGTGGATTCCCTAAACGAGATTGAGTATGTCAATGGTCGGGTTCTTGCCAATGTATATGGAGAATCCTTTATTGTTGTAATTGACCCCGAAAGCGGAAAGGTCACCGGGAAAATCGAACTCGGAGCCCTGATGCCTGCCGGTTCAAAAGGAGATTATAATAAGGTACTCAACGGAATAGCCTATAACCCCACCAACGGACACCTTTATGTAACCGGAAAAAACTGGCCTGTTCTTTATGAACTGGAATTGAACCCTTCACTTTGAAATTTTTGGGTTTTATTCACTTATCAACCAGTTATTAGCGCTGTATTGTTAATGTCTATTTGATTGATTATCTGTGTTCTATATTAGATTATTAACACTCAACCGCATAGGTTGGATTGTTAATAACTTGTTTATAAATGAAAAATTATTGTTTGTAAAAGGCCCAAATAATTAAAAAACCGCTGCCTTATTAAATTGTATTTTTGAGGCCGTTCTTGGTGTGAATAAACTAGAAAAGCAAAAATCGATACATGGGTAAAATTATAGCCATTGCAAATCAGAAAGGCGGAGTAGGTAAAACTACAACAACCATCAATCTGGCTGCCAGCCTGGCAGTTTTGGAAAAGAAAGTATTGATGATTGATGCTGACCCTCAGGCCAATGCCACATCAGGATCGGGTTTCGATCTGAAAATTATCAAGACAGGAATTTATGAATGCCTTATTGATGAAGTCAATCCCAATGATGTCATCCTGAACAGTGAAATAGAAGGGCTCGACCTGTTGCCATCGAGCATTGACCTGGTTGGTGCGGAAATTGAAATGCTCAACATGCCCAACCGTGAAAGGATTCTCAAAGGCGTTATTGAAAAGATTGAGAAAAAATACGACTACATTCTGATCGATTGTTCACCGTCGCTTGGGCTCATCACCGTTAATTCGCTGACTGCAGCTGACTCCATCATGATCCCTGTTCAGTGTGAGTATTTTGCGTTGGAGGGTTTGGGTAAACTGCTCAACACCATTAAAATAATCCAGAGCAGGCTGAATCCTGAACTGGAGATAGAAGGATTTGTGCTTACCATGTATGATTCACGCCTGCGGCTTTCAAACCAGGTTGTTGAAGAAGTCCGCCGCCATTTCCAGCAGATGGTATTCGACACCATCATTCAAAGGAACATTAAGATCAGCGAAGCCCCCAGTTTCGGGAAGCCGGTTATTATGTACGATGCGGAATCCAAGGGATCTCTCAACTACCTGAATCTAGCGCGTGAGGTGCTTCAAAAGAATGGGGATACCAAAATTCCCGCTAACCAGAAAATTATTGAGTAAAATATATGGCAAAAAAGAATGCATTAGGAAGGGGTTTGGGAGCCCTCATTGAAGAGGCGGAACCTGTTGAGGTGATTGCCAGAGAAACTGTTGCTACAGGAACTGAAATCAATATCGACCTGGTTGATACCAATCCGTTTCAGCCCCGTACGGTATTTGACAGCGAGGCCCTTGAAGAACTGTCATCATCAATTAAAGAAATAGGAGTTATTCAGCCCATTACCGTTCGCCAGATGGAAAACGGACGCTTTCAACTGATCACCGGAGAAAGGCGTTTCAGGGCTGCGCGTATTGCAGGTCTGACGCATATACCCGCCTATATCCGGACGGCTAATGATCAGGGCATGCTTGAAATGGCACTGGTTGAGAACATTCAACGCGAGGACCTGAATGCTGTGGATATAGCCATCAGCTATCAAAGGTTGTTGGAAGAATGTGAGCTAACCCAGGAAAACCTCAGTATAAGGGTTGGTAAGAAAAGAGCCACGGTTGCCAATTATCTCAGGCTGCTGAAACTCCCGGCCGAAATTCAGGTAGGTGTTCGCGACAACAAGATTTCCATGGGCCATGCCCGTGCACTTGCAGGTGTTGATGATCCGCATGACCAGCTGAAGCTCTTTTATAAAATTATTGAGGAAGAACTCTCGGTAAGAAAAACTGAAGAACTCGCCAGAAAGCTCGAAAGTGATTTGCTCAAGCACCCGGAACCCGAAGAAGCAAAACCTCAGAAAGGTCCCTCAGGTGCCTATGACGATTTGAAAAACCAACTTTCAGACTTCTTCAACACGCGGGTTTCTTTCCAGCACAACAATAACGGATCGGGAAAAATCGTTATTCCATTCCGGTCAGATGATGAACTCGAAAGAATAATCGGTATCTTTGACCGCCTTAAAGATTAAAGCGGTTCAACATTGTTTCTCAAACAGCCGACAACTGGAAGAATAAGATTGCTGCATCTCCTGGCAGGTGTTTGTATAACCGGGTTGATACTGGTTATAAATACCTTTACAATTGCCGCACAGGAACAGGACACCATTCGGAAACGCGCTTTCATTTCTGAGCAAGTCATCGCACCTCAGCCCGATACTGCTTTTGTTGCTGCTGTAATAAAAAAGCACTCCCCCCGAAAAGCGGTCATGTATTCCCTGATTTGCCCGGGACTAGGTCAGGTATACAATAAGAAATACTGGAAATTGCCCATCATTTATGGCGCAGGAGGTGCGTTTGCCTATTATATTATTTACCACCAAAACAAGTACGAAAAATTCAGGGATGCTTATAATAACAATCTGGGAGCAGCTGCTGCTACAGACAGATTCTTAATTGATGGCCTTCCTTACTATTTTAGCAGCCTGGCGCGGGGTCGTGATTCCTATCGCCGCTGGCGCGATCTCAACATTGCCGGCCTGGGAGCGCTATATCTGCTCAATGTGATAGACGCCATGGTTGACGCTTATTTTTTTAATTATGACATTTCGGATGACCTCAGCCTGAAAATGGAACCGACCCTGATTCAGGGACCCGGTGTAACCGCTTCCCTGGGTTTCCGGATTAATTTGGGATTTTGATTATTTTTGCCAAAAAACAAGATGATGAAGTACCTCCTTTCAGGAATTTTGCTGACCACATTAGGAACTACCTTATTTGCCGGTACCATTCCCCCACGCGATACCATTCCCTCCGCCATCATGAACGATACGGTAATCAGCGATTTTAATTTCGATGAAAACCTCGACAGCCTGCTAAACCTTTATTACGTGGGACAATCCGTAGGCAGCGACCCGGAATTTTGGAATAACGGAGCCGACAGCCTGGTTCCCGATTTCTCCGATTCGGTATATATTGAAAGGCTGAAAAAAATACCCACCGTAGTCGACCTTACCTACAACTCAATTGTTCGCAGGTACATTGAAGTATATACCCGGCAGAAAAGAGGTTCTGTGGGTGTTATGCTGGGCCTTTCCCAGTATTACTTCCCCCTTTTCGATGATATTTTTGATTATTACGACATTCCCAATGAAATGAAATACATGTCGATCATCGAATCGGCTCTGAACCCCCGTGCAACCTCACGCACCCGCGCAGTGGGCCTGTGGCAGTTCATGTATGGCACCGGCCGGTCTTATGGCCTTACCATCAATTCACTGGTTGACGAACGTCGTGACCCCATCAAGGCAACATACGCAGCAGCCAGGTATGTAAAAGACCTGTATGCCATTTACCGCGACTGGACCCTGGTAATTGCCGCCTACAATTGCGGCCCGGGTAACGTAAACAAAGCCATCAGGAGATCAGGCGGAAAAAGAAATTACTGGGATATCTATTACTACCTTCCCCGCGAAACCAGGGGCCATGTACCGGCATTTATTGCTGCTACTTACGTGATGAACTATTACAGGGAACATAACCTGAAACCCATCCCCGTCAATTTCCCGGTTACCAGCGATACCATTATGATTACTAAAAACCTGCACTTCATGCAAATTTCCGAAGTGCTGGGAATTCCGGTCCCTCTGCTTAAAGACATGAACCCACAGTACCGCACAGATATTATACCCATACACGATAAACCCATGGCGCTCAGGCTGCCCATGGACCAGGTTACCCGGTTTATCGATCTGGAAAAAGACATTTACGCATACAAGGATTCCATATATTTCAATCCGGAAAAGGCCATCACCAGTCCCACTGCTTATGACTCCCGCAACGGTTTTGACGAACCCCCTCCGGGCAACTATGCCAAACTATCCTACACCGTTAAAGAAGGAGACAACCTGGGCTTTATTGCCATGTGGTACAATGTGC
>CAYTNC010000180.1:1130-5376 GCA_964438935.1 uncultured Bacteroidales bacterium | reverse complement strand
ACCGCCGCAGAATGGCCTTGATGCGTGCCAGCAATTCGCGCAGGCTGAATGGCTTGGTGATGTAATCGTCGGCTCCCAATTCGAGCCCGAGCACTTTGTCTATTTCCTCGCCCTTGGCCGTCAGCAAAATGATGGGAGTATTCACTCCCTTTTTCCGTGCTGTTTTGCAGATGTCAAACCCCGAAACTTCAGGGAGCATCACATCCAGCAAAATGAGGTCATATTTCCCGCCGGTCACCTTTTCCAGGCCTGTTTTTCCTTCCATGGCGGTATCCACTTCATATCCCTCAAATTCCAGGTTGTCTTTCAAACCCGTTATCATGTTCAGTTCGTCTTCAACAATCAATATCTTTTTCATAATCCTTCAGGTTGCTTAATTGGAAACAAAAGCCGGAACATCGAACCCGAACCCGGGGTGCTTTTCACGTAAATCTCACCCCGGTGGGCATCCAAAATATGTTTTACAATGGCCAGTCCCAGGCCCGAGCCTTTCACCCGGTGGGCCAGGTTTTTTTCGGTTACCCGGAAGAACTTGTCGAAAATGTACTTCTGATCCTTCTCTGATATACCGATGCCGTGATCTTCCACTTCCAGGTACATGAAGTGTCCGTCGGTACCCGTTCTTATAGCAATGTTTTTCTGATCATTGCTGTATTTCATGGCATTGTCAATCAGGTTCACCAGGGCGTCGGCAATGGCTTCGCGGTCGGCCGTGAGCATAGGCAGGTCGGGGTCAGGTTCGTAGCTGAATGTGAAACCCTTGTTCTCCAAGGTATAACGGAAAGAAGCAATGGATTTTTCAACTGTTTCGTTCAGATCGGTATGGGCAAAATTATATTTCCGCTTGTTGTTCTCAATCTGCGAGAAGCTTAGTATGCGGTTCACCATGGCCGACAGGCGTGAGGTCTCGTTCAGGATCACCGTGTAGTATTCCTGGATCTTTTCGGCGCTTTTCACCCTGCCCATCTCCAGGGTTTCAATATACATGCTGATCAGCGCCAAAGGTGTGCGGATCTCATGTGAAACGCTTGATACGAAATCGCTTTTCAGCTGCGAAAGTTCTACCTGTTTCCGGATATTTCTGAATATGAGCCAGGCGCCTGCCAGCAATATGAGGTCCATGATCAAAATCAGGATGAGGTTTTCTCTCGACCGCTCCCTGGCCAGATCTGCAATGGTAATGTCTTTGAGCTCAATGCCCATCAGGTAGTTTTTCAGAAGCCAGAAAGGCCTTTTATATTCTATGTTTCCCGGATTCAACTTTTTGTTCGAAGAATAGAACGGCTGATTTTCCCCTGCCCGAAAGGCAACAATATGAAACTTGCCACGGGCAACTTCCTGTATTTTCGGATCGAGTAACTGGCTGATGAATTTGTCGGGATTCAGCACCATCACGTTGATCACATCCTGATCGGCCACACGGGTTAAGAAGACAATTTTTTGTATCTGCTGATCCGTGCTGTCGAGCGTTTCAATTTTACGGTAGCCACCTCTCAGGTAGGTCTGCAATCGCCTGATGCGGTCGCGGTTTTCCTTTAACAGTGCCGTAGTTTTCGCAAGTGTCAGGCTGTCGCCGTTCAGTGGGGTAATTACCGACACTAATTCCAGGTTAGTATTGAACCGGAACAGGTTGGTTATAGAGGCATTTTCCTCCATCAGCCGGGTCAGCCTTATTTCTGATTCCGTTCCCGGGTTGTTGCAAATATTTTCAATCCGGCTGGCCAGGTTGCTCATGATGTCATCTGAGTACTGGTTGATGGAGAAAAGTATGGCTTCAAGCTGGTTGGTGTAGATCTCCTGGATTACTTTTTCATTCTTCCGCTGGTTGCCCAGTTCGAATACTGAAAACACCACCACCGGCAGCACAATAATTGCCGCAATCAAAATGCCGATTTTTCTCAGGGATGAATGCATGAGGCGTTTTACTTTTTATGTGATGTCATGAATTAATACATTTCAAGTTAGTCATCATATTTCGACAGGCTCAATATGACAACGTAGGTCACACTGAGCCTGTCGAAGTGCGACTTACTGTATCTGCTAATCGTAATAATTTGCCAGGCTTGCCCGCCAACCGACAGGCTCAGCATGACACATCAATCACACTTTATAAATATAATTAAAATTTCAATGTTTCACTCTGCCTGTGTAAAAAGGAAAGGAGCAAGTCCTCCAACCGCTCCTTTCACGTAACCAATAAAAAGGGGACTCCTACAACTTAATTTGTCCCAAAAGGAGGGCGGACGTCCTAATTTCCGCTTCTCTTTATCTTGCGCCAGTATTCAATATACTGGGTTTGCGTAATTATGCCCACCGGTCCTTCATAAATGCCGCCTTCGCTACCGGTATCGAGCACTCTTACGGCAATGGTATTTTTCTGACCTTTTTTAAGCAGGCTGGTCGGGAAGTAATATCCCCTGAATGCCCTGTAATGCTGGTCGGAACTGGCAGGTTGCCCTGATCTCGAAGGAAAGGTACCTGTTTCGCCCACAAACGTACCGTTGATATACACCTGGTCAATGTCGTCAATTTTTCCCATGAGTACTACCATCGTCTTGTCTGTGGCATTTCCCTGGTAAACAAACGTTTTACGGTACCAGGCATATCCGTCGTAATCGCGGTAACCCTGGTCTTCCCATTTTGCCGGAACAAAGAGGTCGTCCCACTGGCCATCATTATAGTCAGCCTCCCTTCGTGCAAGGTCATCGCCGGTTTTGAATTTCCACTGCGACTGTAAGTTCACTTCCATGTTTAGCGAAGCCTTTCCGCCGTATAGTCCCACATCGCCGCTCACAATGCCTCCCGCCTGCTGTGAATCATATACCTTAACTGTGATCAGGTTCAATCCGTCGAAGTTGATGAATTGTTCAGGTATGTAATAAGAGCGGTTGGCATTGTAGGCTGTCACGTAATTCGGCGGAAAGCTGCCGGTGGAGCCAATCTTGTGACCGTTCAGGTAAACGGCATCCACATCGTCAATATAGCCCATTTTCAGGTAAAGCATGCGGCCCTTGTATGATGCAGGAATTGTAATTTTTTTCCTGTAAAAAGCATAGCCGTTGTATCCGTTAAACCCCTGGTCTTCCCACGAAGCCGGAACCCTGATGGTTTCCCAGTTGCTGTCGTCGTACCTGGGTGATATCCATTCGTCGCTGATCCCTATTGAGAAGGACCAGGTACCCCTCAGGCTCATGAGCAGTGTCAGGTTTTCGTAATATGTGTTACTTTTTCCTGTTTGATGCATCAGGCAAATCAATGCCAGCACTGCCAAAGCCCTTTTCCCTATATGTGTTGCTCTTGAAATCATGATATTTCAGTTTTATTCCCAATCTACAAATACTTCATCAAAAACGAAATCCCAGAAGCTCCGGTTTTCGTAATGCCTGTTCCGGTATTTCTTCATGTTGGGTTCCGACATGATGCCAACCGGACCCTGGTAAATACCTCCAATTTCATGGCTGTCGTATACCCTTACAGCAAGCGTGTTGATGCCGTCAAGGTTCAGCAGGCCGTCCTTTATTTTATATATCCTGCGTGCATTGTATTCCGATCCTGACCTTCTGTATTCGTTGTCTTTCCTCAGGTCATAAACGCTACCTACGTATTTCCCGTTCAGGTATACATCGTCAATATCATCAATCTTGCCCAGGATCAGGTAAAGGTCACCTTTGCTCAGATTTTTGGGGAGTCTGAACTTAACCCGGTACCAGGCATAGCCGTCGTAATCATCATATCCCTGGCTTTCCCATGATGAGGGCACATGCACTCTTTTCCAGTTGTCGTCCTTAAAATCCGGTTCACGCCATGCCTTGTCGTCACCGGTGTGGAATTTCCACCTGCCGTTCAGGTTCACGTTGAGCAGTTCCACATCGGCATCAAAATATATACCGGTTGATCCGCTTACAATTCCACCTTCCTGGTACGAGTCGTAAACCCTTACTGCAATCACATTCTCGGTATCTTTCAACAGGTAACCGGCCGGAATTACGTACTTCCGGGTGCGGTTGTATGCCGAAACATATTCCGGAGGCATCTGCCCGTTTTTGCCCAACAGCTTGCCGTTCAGGTATACCTCGTCGGCATCGTCAATGCGACCCAGCATTAAATACAGTACGGTGTTGCCCGGAATATGGTCAATGCGAAAGGTCTTGCGGTACCAGGCATAGCCGTTATAGTCGTTGTAACCCTGGTCTTCCCACTTTCTGGGTACAACAATCTGGTCCCAGTTGCTGTCGTCGAACGAGGG
>CAYTNC010000180.1:531-1120 GCA_964438935.1 uncultured Bacteroidales bacterium | reverse complement strand
CCCAGGCGTGATCGTCGCCTATCGAAAACTTCCAGTAACCCGACAGGGAAACGTATTTTCGCATATCTTCCGCCCGGCATGAAAGTCCAAAACTTACCAACAGCAGTATAAAGGTCAGTTTTAATGTATAATTTGTTTTCATAGGATGGTTATAAAATGATGATCAGATTTGCTGTGTTTTTGCCGGGCAGGGTTGCTGCTGCCTCGTTGGTGTTCAGTTGCATATTGGCCGATTGAACGCACTGTTTGTCAGCTGTTGCATTGCTTTTTTCAGCATCCTGTGTTCCTGTGGTTAAAGTTGTTTCTGCTGCGCTCTTGTCTGAACCGGTGTGAGGCAGGGTGTCGTGGAGCACGGGTGTGCCCGTCAGCATCAGGGTGATCAGGAATGTTAAAATTATAATTGGTTTCATGATGGTTGTTTTTTGCATCCGTTAAAATCCATTCGGAATACGCATACAAAAATACGGGGGTATCAGAAAACCGCTGTCACAGGGGAGTAATTAATTGTCACGAATTGTCACAGGATTGTAAAATTTGGTGGGGTCCCGAGTATGACTCAGGCACAGCCAGAGCCTAACCCGTGAGAAAC
>CAYTNC010000180.1:0-521 GCA_964438935.1 uncultured Bacteroidales bacterium | reverse complement strand
ACCCCTTGTTCGCAGATTATTTCTCGAAGAGTATTGAAGAATTTCTCGCAGATTATTTCTCGCAGATTTTTGCAGAAATTTACTCGCAGCTAAAGCAGACCTGCCGCAGGTTCCAAAGTTCGGCTCAGGCTGTGCCTGAGTCGGACCTATTTCATCAGGCTTTTTGCCTGATTTGTATTGTACAAATAAAAATGAATAATCAAGTGCCGCCAACTTATAAAAAGATCTCTTGCCGTATCAATGTCAGGCAGAGCCTGTCAGCATATAACCGGCTCAGGCACAGCCTAAGCCGAACCTGGAGAAAACCGGATCCGCCACCGTACTACCGTCATACGCTAATCACCTTACCGGCTTCAAGCTGCAGGGTGAGGATGTCGGCCATGGTGCCTACATGCCCGGCTTTAATTTTGTCCGGAATCCCGAAATAATTCAGGCAGGTTTTGCATACCACCAGCTTTACTCCTCTTAATTCCAGTTCTGATAAAGATTCCAGTACCGTTGAACCTTCACATACCAGCTTC
>CAYTNC010000179.1:0-5381 GCA_964438935.1 uncultured Bacteroidales bacterium | reverse complement strand
TGCGGATATCGGATTCACTGGAAGACAATACCTCCTCGTTTTATGCCGAGTTGAAACGCCTGGCTGCCATCATTAAAGAAGCAGAACACAACCCCAGGCTTTTTTTGCTGCTCGATGAAATATTGCGCGGAACCAATTCCAACGACCGATATACAGGTTCGGTGGCCCTGATCAAACAGCTCATAGGTTATGAAACGGTATCGGTTGTGGCCACGCACGACCTGAAACTGGCAGATCTGGCGGTTGAACTACCTGAAAAGATTGACAACTATCATTTTGATGTAAAAATTGACGGGGAAGAGTTGTATTTCGATTACAAACTCAACCCCGGCATATGTACGAGCATGAATGCGTCGATACTGATGAAGAAGATGGGGATAAGAATAGGGACAAGTTGATACTAAACCAAATCCAAAAACCCTCTTTTCTTAAGCTGTGCAAATAGTTGTGTTTCGGAGTCGAGCGGTTTGGCATCTCTTGCTAACCAATCTTTGAACAACCATTGCAGGTAATGCTCATGTCCGTTAGCCTTCCAGTTATCATTGGTACCCAGGTTCAGTTCCGGATCATCATATTGCCGGGTTATCTCTGCCAGATCCTCATCAGTGAGTTGCCGGTATGTTGTATCATGAAATATCGCTTCTCCGGATAACCTTCCCCGCATATGATCTGCTGGTTTATCTTCATAACCAAGAACCAGTGCGATCAAAGGCATGCAGTATTTTCCAGGAAGTTTCAACAACTGCCATAACCGTTCCATATTGCCACGATGAATTCCATTGGTAAGCAGAGAATCTATCCCAAGGGAACGGGCAGTGATTGTAGCTGTTTGCGCTACCAGCGAGGCATTAATACATGCCGTAACAAAGCTGGTCATGTTGCCGGGATAATAGGGAAGATTTAAAGATTTGGCACTTTCGATAATGCGGTTGTAATCCACATTGAAAATCATCATACAACTGCCCTGGTATCCGCATAAATCACCCATAAGTTGTCGGTCTTTTACCACAACTACTGAATAAGTCTGCATGTTGGATGAATTTGCAGCACGTATGCATGATTCCCTGATCAGCTCAATCTCGTTTTCAGGTATATCCCTGGATAAGAAATTGCCGTGGGTGGTATGCAGGTTCTGAATTGTGGAAATGGTATCATTAGGTGCTTTGGCATTTTTTGTAGGTCCGCTGACAGCGTCAATATTTGCAGCATTAACAGTTAAAAGCGGTTTAGCCAATAATACAGCTGCTGTTGTAGCCAGACCTTGCTTTACAAAATTTCTTCGGATCATTTGCTGTTTCATTATTATCAATTTTATGGTTTATTAAATGGATGACTTGTCTTTTAGAAGCCAGATAACTCACTGTTAAATCTCATTATTCTTCCTTCATTTATTAATTTAGCGAGATTACTTTTCCCGAAATGAGCACAAATATGATCCGGTTTGCGATGATTTACCTGTTCAAATGCTGTTCATTTTTCGCTCATTTGCAGAACTTCAGAAAAAAAACAATTGGGAGCATTGCTACTGAAAGTAAAATTGAAGAATTATCTATTTTTATATATGATTTAATCACGATATGACTATTCCTACCGAACATGACTATATAGAAAAATGCAAGCGTCTGATTGAATGCCGTTTGGAATGGAAGGAAAGCCGGGAATGGAAAAACCGCGACTATGAATATCTGGCAGAATTGATTTCAGCTAAAACTAAAGTTGTGATCAGTGTATCCACATTAAAGCGTATCTGGCAAAACGACAGGACAAGGACTCCTCATGTATCCACCCTGAACGCATTGGCCGTTTTTCTTGATTATGACAACTGGAATGACTATAAAACAAAACTCAGGGATGAGATAAAACCTGATCGCAGCATCACTGTGAATAGCAGAAAGAAGAGACTCGGATATGTTGGTTTCATAATTCTTGCCGTTGGAGGAATAATCCTTCTTTTGTATGCTGTTTCCTCCCGGCAACATCTTTTTCGTTTCGGACAAAATAAAAATGTCCACGCAGATACCGCCGGTGTGATTTTTACCAGCAAAAAAACCATTACCTCCGGATTACCAAACACGGTGCTTTTTAACTATGACCTGTCAGGTATTGATTTCGACAGTGCATTTATTCAGCAGGATTGGGATGCGCGGAGAAGGGCAAAAATCACAAAAGATGGTCATTATCATAATTGCATCTATTACTATCCGGGTTATTATACGGCCAAACTGGTTGTAAATGATCAAATAGTAAAAGAGCACCCTTTATTTATTACCACAGACCGATGGATGGCTGTGTATGAAAAGGAATTTATGCAGGAAGTTCCCATATATCTGAAAAATATTGATCTCTACAAGGACATGGGCCTTCATGTATCTGTTGATGATTTGGAAACCAATAAGATTCAGAATGACAAGGATTTTTACATTGGCCTATACAATGCACGTGATTTCGGAGCAGTATATTGTGATAGCTTCACCTTTGAAACTGTTGTCAGAAATGATCCGAAAGAGGGAGGCCTTACCTGCCAGTATGCGGCAATTACTGTGGAAGCTGAACGCGGCATGATGACCACCTCGTTTTCCGACAGAGGTTGTACTTCAAAACTTTTTTTAATATTTGGTGAACAATATATTGATGGTTCCAAGACAGATCTGACAGCGTTTGGGACCAATATGACATCATGGAGAAAAATCAGGTATGAGGTTTTCGGCAAGCATGCAAAGATATTTCTTGATGACAGGAATATCTATGAACTAAGTTTTGAAAGAGAAATGGGCCGGATCATCAATATCTCCTACCTGTTTTATGGTTGTGGAGCCGTGCAACAGGTGCAATTATGGGATCGGGACAATAACCTGGTTTATCAGGAAGACTTTAGACAAAAAAATTACAGCCAATTACTCAACATGGTCAGAAAATAATCGGAAAGTCCGGGGGGGGTTGAAGTTTAGTTTCTCTAAACTCCGCCAAGCCGGGAATAAAAATTGGCTGATAATCCCTGATTAATTCAATTCTATTTTAGCGCCTTCCTCAGTTTTTTTGAATTCTTCAATGGAATTATAGGTATGCATAGAATATCCGTTCAGCATAATGATTTTTATTCCCGGAACACTGTCATTCCTGTTGTTCTGCAGGAATAATTCCTCTTTGTAAGAAAAAGCAGGTAAATACGAATTGTCCACCAATGATTTATCGGCACCCCACCAGGTAAGCGAATGTTTACCATAAGCCAGTTTATGTTTACCGGTTCCGATTGAATAAGACTGCCCATCAATGGAATACTTTTCAACCCTTTTGTACTCCGTTGGAACAACGACCACAAATACATCAAAAAAGCCTTGGCCCTGTATTCCACTACCATAGTCAATCACCTGATAATTATCATCCAGCTGAAATTTTACTTTCAATTCAACCGGTTGACCATCCAGTCCCTTATGATTGTACGTGTGGCCGATAAGCCGAATAACAATGTTTGTGTCAATTCCGGGTTTTTCCAACTTCTCTTCGTATTGCTTTATGGCGGCTAAAACGCTGGCAGAATCTTCAGAATACGAAAGGCGCAATTTGGACATTTCAAGTAGCCATAATAAAGTATCCTTCTCAGATATATTTTGGATGGTATCAAACGCAATGGATTTATACTCACCAGGGTTCAGCAGGTTTTCTTTCAGAAACGCTTTAACATTTGTTTGTGCTTGTTCCTGAGGTGTTTTGGCACATGCGGAGAGTAACAGTGTAATGCCCAAAAAGTAAAAAAGTTTTTTCATTGTTGTGAATTTAAATGATTAGCATATTTAGGTTAATGTCAACTATTCCAGGCCCTTTGCAATCTCGCCAATTCTTTTAACAATAAGAGGCCATTGCTTTTTTTTAAGGTAGTAATTCACGATGATCACCGATTTTCCATTAAGAGTTTGAATTTTAATACTTTGGTTACCCATTAGAATCTTGCTGATAGCTGCAATTTTAACGGTTTTGGTTGAGAACACAGGAAATGGTCTATAGGTAATGTAAGTATTGGTAATTTCCAAAGCATATTTATGATACAATGACAATATTGCAAGAGCTGCAAAAAAAATGAGGAAGAAGAGGTTTCCTGCAAAGGGACTCAGAAAATACAGGTACATACCGGCAAGGGTAAGAACTACCGTGCTAACCGGATAATTTACGGCAAAGAACTTTTCAGGATTGTCCATTATTCAGGTGTTTTCACAAATGTAGAAAATTATTGATTACGGGATATCCTGAAAGAAACATTACCTGGAGTTAGCTCACTTGGAAATAAACAAGCACATTCTGACATTCAGAAATATTCCAAATAAATTTGTCCTTCCCTCAAAATTCTCTACTTTTGCCTCGTTCATCAAAATTACATCAACATGCTACGCACCTTGAAGAAGCTATGATGAGCAAACCGGCCCCGTAGTTCAGCTGAATAGAACGTCAGATTCCGGTTCTGAAAGTCGGGGGTTTGAATCCCTCCGGGGTCACCCAAAAAATGCAGCCTTTGGCTGCTTTTTTTTTGGTGACCCCGGAGGGATCATGAGCAGGTTGTGCGTTGGCTTGTGGGTGCGAATACTCCCGGAGGGGTCACTTGCAGCAAAGCTGACCGCAGCATTTATCTTGTAGGGCCCTCTCTCTGCGGATCACGAGCGATAGCGAGTAATCCGTTGCTGAGCAAAGTTTGCAACCATAGCTGCCAACATAAGAAATGCTTACGCCCCTTCAGGCATACGCATCAACTTAATTATTATATTTTGGTTTTAATCAAAGCTTTAATTAATACGGTCTTCTAATATGACTTGTATAAATTACATAACCAGGAAAGAATTTTATAAGATTTGATTTGTCAGATGCATTAAATTTGAAATATAAGTTTTGGCTTTGCAATCAAGATGGTAAGTACGATGTCCTCCCGATGAATCGGGACAGGCTCCGCTGGCGGGGGTAGGGGGTGGAAGCTGAAATAGTGATTTCATGAATAATAATTATTATAATAAAAATCTTCAGCCATTTGCCAACAATCTCAGAAAGGCAATGACTAAAGCTGAAGCATGTTTGTGGAAATATGCATTAAAATCAAGGAATATAAAAGGATATGGTTTTAGGAGGCAAAGACCTGTTCTTAATTATATTGCAGACTTTATGTGTCCTGAACTGCAGTTAATAATTGAAGTAGATGGATATTCCCACTCAATTGATAATATTATAGAAAATGACACTAAAAGACAAAATGAGCTTGAATCAGCCGGATATTATGTTCTAAGATTTACAGATGACGAAGTGCTGAAAGATATGGTAAATGTAATAATGAGAATTGAGGCAGTGATTGAAAAATTAGAAAAGGCGAATTCTTTTAATCCACCCCCTACCCCCGCCAGCGG
>CAYTNC010000178.1:0-5422 GCA_964438935.1 uncultured Bacteroidales bacterium | reverse complement strand
GATATATCAAAACTTTCAAAGAACTTACATTAATCTATACGCAACACTAGTGATATAATATCATTGAAAATGATATTAATATATAGAATATAATAAAGAGATTATTCCATAATGTATTGATTATTAATTTAAAATATGAATTGTTTAACATCTTTTCGTATATACTAGCGGTAGGCATTAGCTAATGTTCCTGACGGTTTATTAAATTGCAAAACTTTTTCAAATTAGGTGTTTCGGGCAACGGTTATGTTATTTTTCATTGAACACAACAATGTCCCTCATTCAATGCAATACAAGATAAATATTTGGAGCATAATGTATCAAAACAAGTACATTGAATATTTTAAACGGTTATTTTTACTTTTAAGCGGTATTAATTGAGAATAAACGGTTGAAAGTTCTATTTAGATTCTGAAGAGGATCAAGTGAGGTTGGGAAAACTGTAAAAAGTTAAATTTCTGATCTTTGCATCAATCAATCAGAAGGGCAGTATCACCGAAATATTCAGGCAAAACTATGAAACCGGCAATTGTTGGTGCAAACCATTACAAATGAATGCTCATATTCGAGGGAATATAATAAATATCAGAAGCAATTCGGTTTTTCTTAATGGCAAATATGCTTTTAAGTACACATTTAAAGGGTACTGGGTGCTGGGGTTAAGATTAAAGAAAATTACCAAACTGAATTTTTATAGTTCCTTCTGATATTTTGATCTTTACTAATTAATAGGGAATTATTTATGCAGGCGTCTGCAACAATCATCCGGTCGAATGGATCACGGGTGAAATCTAAATGAATAGCCCGGCTTATTATTCTTTCAATACTATTATTGCTATAAATTAATCCTATTTCTTCTATTAACGCTTCAATAATGATATCAGGCTTTTGGCTGATTCTGCCTATCTCGTTCAAATATTGCATTTCAAGTCTTACTACATGTGAAATGCAAACCTTCTCGTCGTTAATAAGCTTTAAAACCTTTGGCTTAAAAAGGTCAAGCCGACCGGCATATAACCATATTGCCACATGGGTATCTAGAAAGATCACGCTTCCCATTCCTTTTCCCATTCGTTGTTAATGAGTTCATCGGGTTTACAATTTAGCACATCCCGCTTTTTCAGGTTTTCAAGTTTTGTTTTTGAGGGTTCTACAATAATCTTAAGAACCTTATCCTTTCTTTTTATCTCAATTGGTTTCCCTGTTTGTATTACCTGGTCAAGCAAGTTGTATAAGTTCTGTCGTAATTTTGAAGGAGTTATCATAATTCAATTATTTGTTGCAAATATATTAAAAACGTACCATATTTCAATATATAAACGTACGTATATTTTTTAACTTCTTGTATTGTGGGATATAAATGTTTGATAGCGTTTGAGGTTTCGTGTTTGAAGCTGTGCGTTTGGACCTTCATACTCTCAAATATTCAAACCCTCAAACATTGTCTAACTCCATCAAACCTTTGCACCCAGTAACTGCCTATCGGCAAGCCCAGCAACCAGAACCCAACCATCTATTCTTCCAATTTCTTCATTTCTATAAATAGTCATATCTTGCACATATAGTTGAAACAAATAAGAATATCTAAGCAAAAAACGACTATATTTGATTGTACAAAATAGCTGTTATGTATGGAACAATTGAAGAATTTGGGCAATATCCCGATTGATTATCCTGTACTTGAGACTGTATTCAATGACTACAGCTATCCAAGAAACAAGATAGCAAGCCTTGAAATGAAAGGATCATTAATAAGGTTAAAGCGTGGAATGTATGTTGTATCACCTAAAGTTTCGGGAAAACTTATTTCAAATGAACTTATAGCAAACCATATTTACGGACCTTCATATGTTTCAATGGAGCGTGCATTAAGGTTTTATGGTCTCATACCTGAAAGTGTGCATGTAGTAAAATCCATGACAATTAAAAGGTCGAAGAACTTCAAAAACGCTATTGGCTTTTATAAGTATATCAACTGCGATG
This sequence comes from uncultured Bacteroidales bacterium, assembly GCA_964438935.1. Taxonomy (GTDB): domain Bacteria; phylum Bacteroidota; class Bacteroidia; order Bacteroidales; family UBA10428; genus UBA5072. Next base: position 3,439 of record CAYTNC010000178.1, on the reverse strand, counting down.
ATGCCTGGTATTCGATAGGAATAGATCAGAAAATGACAGATAACATGACCATACTTATAGCCTCACCAGAAAAAGCTCTTTGTGACCTGATTGCATATACCCCCTTGATAAGGCCCCGGTTTATCAAATCTACTAAAATTTTTCTTGAAGAAGATCTCAGACTTGATATGGAAGCATTTTATAAGATGGACGCTGAGATTATCAGATTGTGTTCAGAGGCCGGTAAAAAGAAAAACGAATTCAAAAATCTTCTTAAATTATTGGCAAAATGAGTGTATTTGACCACATGTTGTCGAGATATGTTGTTGTTACAGATACTGACAGAAGAAATGCCACACACGAGGTGATGCAGGAAATCGCACTGGCAGGCTTATATCGTGGAGGCTTCTTTGATAAAGCTGCATTTTACGGAGGAACTTGTCTTAGAATATTTCATTCAATGTCAAGGTTTTCAGAAGACATGGATTTCTCGCTTGTTTCGCCATCCAAGGTATTCCGACTTGAAGATTATTTCAGTTCTGTAATTTTGGAGTTTAAAGGTGCAGGTCGTCAGGTGGAATTCATTAAAAAAGAGAAAAAGAAAGATACTGGTGTTGAATCTGCATTTCTGAAGGATGACACTGAGCTATTCGATCTGGCATTTAGAACAGAAAGGTCTGTTAAAATAAAAATTGAAGTTGATGTAAAACCTCCACTTGATTTTTCCACAGAACAAAAACTCATGCTGCAGCCATTCTCTTTTATGACACGTTGTTTCACTTTACCAGATATGTTCGCCGGGAAAATGCATGCTTTATTGTTCCGTAACTGGAAGTCAAGAGTCAAAGGTCGTGACTGGTACGATTTTGAGTGGTACATTCGCAACAATATTCCGCTTAATTTCAATCACCTGCAAACACGAATCTGGCAGTTTAATGGCATGAATATAAGTCGCAATGACTTTAACGATCTTTTAAGGGAGCGGCTTCTAAAAACAGAAATTAGCAGGGTAAAACAGGATGTTTTGCCCTTCATCATAAATCAGGATGAACTCAACATTTGGTCAAATGATTATTTTATAAAGCTTTCTGAAAGAATCGTGTATTTATAAGAGAAATGTTTAAAGCTGCGCGTTTGAGGCTTCGCAGTTTGAAAAAGAAGTTTGATATTGTTTGAGATGTTTCCAGAAAATCACCCTTCAAGGGTTTTCAACCGCTTGAAGGGAATTCGTAACAACGATTAACTTGCTGGTAATAGTTGTTTTCGAATTCTTGCATTATTGTCTGATCCTGTCTGAATGCTGAGCGTAGTCGAAGCATGCCACTGCCACTGCGGCTGCTACTTGTCGCACACTAGGCGGGGTTTAGCCTCGCTGAGCTCTGTTATTCCCTTCGGTCATGAGATCCCTTTGGTCGGTTCGGTCGGTTGCAACTCCATCGTAGTTTAAATGTAGTCTACAAACTTTCGTTTAAAAAGGCGAAGTTGCAAACTTCGTTTAGCTGGGAAGTCTGAAATGTTTGAGATGTTTTCAATAAAACAGTTACATTAAGAATCAGCTATTTGATCATTCCACCCCAGATAGATTCACCATAGCTGGGAGAAGGATATCTTGAAACCAGGTAAATATTCTTTATATTCATGTTTGATGCCAATCGTTCCGTTTGTGTATAATCAAAATGTGTTGCAGTCTCTTTAGTTTCAATAGCAATTTTATTGTTAAAAATAAAATCAATTTCTTTTCCGTTTTTCAACGAATAGTAATTTACTTTCCCTTTTTGCCGAAGTTGATTAAAAACTGCATTTTCAAAAAGAGAACCGCTGCTTAATCCGGCTAATCTCCCTGCAATTCCATTATCTGAGAAATAAACCTTTTTTGCTTTAACTATCTCACGGTCCGGATTTTTTGATATTACTGAAACCCTATACAGCAGATAAGTTTGTTCAAATAATTCGACATAATTATTAACGGTTGGAACTGAAAGTCCTGTGAGTGCCGCCAATTTTGCTATATCCAACTTAGTGCCAATTCGTGATGCCAGCATCATCATCAGATTTCTGATGTTTTCCACCTTTCTGAAATCAGATAACCACTTTATATCTATATTAACATAGGAACTTATAATATCTTCAAGCAGATCAGTTTTTAAGGTTGCTGATTCTGCTAATACAACTTCCGGAAAACCGCCAAAACTGATATAATCATTATATAAATCCTTAATTCTGTTGTATTCGTTCATATCAAAAGATGAACCAAAAAAGTCAATTTCATGCCAGGGAACTGACTTAAAAGTTAGGTATTCGCCAAAATCCAAGGGAAAAACCTCAAATATCTTTTTTCTGCCGGAAAGAGATTCATGAAAGTTGTTTCTTAAATAAAAAGAACTTGAACCCGAAATGATAAATTTGATATCATAAGTATCATACAAATACTTGACCACACTCGGCAAATCTTTTACTAATTGGGCTTCATCAAGTGCAATCACACATCTTCTGCTGAAGTCCAATCCTCTTTGTTTCAGAGCCAAAACAATGTTGTCGTAATTCGGGGTTTGAAATAAATACCGGTTATCCAATCTTTCCAGGTCAATATAAACGTAATTATCATTTAATACATCCGCCAGTAACTGCCGAACAAGTGTCGTTTTCCCGGTTCTGCGCATTCCGGTAACAATACTGACTTGCTTCCTGTGAGCATGCTCCTTAATCTGATTGTATATTTTACGGTTATAAAACATGTGATTTCTTTACCGAAATAAAGGTACTATTTATATTTTAGTATTACTATAATGAATATAATATTTTATTGATTAAACGTTCTTTGGTTTATTAATGGATAATTCCTTTGTGGGTGCTGGTTGCTAGGTGCTGGTTACTAGGTGCTAGTTACTGGGTGGTGGGTGAAGGGTGGTGGGGGTTCCAGGAATTTTCGACATATTGGATATATTTGTTAATTCGTTTTCCGAGGACTATATATTCCTCACATACTGCATAATAGTCTTTCATTTCAGGATAGATCTCCTTTATGGTTTCTATTTGATTAATTGCCTCATCACAAGATGCCTGAGCATAAACAAGGAATTTAATGAAATCCGCTTTATACTTTCTTCGTCCGTAGCCCTCTGCAATTTGATCCTTAATACTTTTTGATGACCTTCGCAATTGACTCCCTTGTTCATACAACTCAAAATTAGGCAGCTTTAATGTGAGATGATGTACCTGAATAGCAAACCTGAACGCTTCTTTATATATTTCAAGTTCCTTATACCCCGACATAACATATTATTTTATTACCAATATTAAATTCAATAGTATGATCATCACCCAGCACCTTGCACCCAGCACCCAGCACCCAGCACCCAGTACCTAGCACCCAGCACCCAGTTACCCAGCACCCAGCACCCAGTTCCCAGCACCTACCTCACCTCCACCCCCGACTCATGCGCCAGATTCAAATTCCCGC
>CAYTNC010000177.1:0-5474 GCA_964438935.1 uncultured Bacteroidales bacterium | reverse complement strand
GGTAATTATATTGCCAATGTAAAGCAAAACAGGGCAGCCATTGATTTTGAGTTTGAACCTAATGTTGCGTTGAACAATGAGTAATATTGCAGCCATAGTAGGAAGGCCCAATGTAGGTAAATCCACATTGTTTAACCGCCTGATCGAAAAACGCGATGCCATTGTTCACGAAACCAGCGGGGTAACGCGCGACAGGCATTATGGCAAATCAATCTGGAACGGTGTTGAGTTTTCAGTGATTGACACCGGTGGATACGTGGAAGGCTCTGATGATGTTTTTGAAGAAGAGATACGCAAACAGGTGCTTCTGGCTATTGAAGAATCAGATGTTCTGATTTTTCTGGTTGATGTAAGGGACGGCATTATGGAGATGGATAAAACAGTTGCCGGTCTGCTACGCAAGGGATCTAAAAAGGTCTTTCTGGTTGTTAACAAGGTAGATAACAACATGCAGCAGTATGAAGCCGACGTGTTTTACAAGTTGGGTTTTGGGGACCTTTATAAGCTTTCATCCATTAACGGAAGCGGAACCGGTGAGTTACTTGATGACCTGGTAGCTTCTTTCTCCGGTGAGCCAGTTGAGGAACAACTTGATCTGCCGCGCATTGCTGTTGTTGGCAGGCCTAACGTAGGCAAGTCCACCCTCATCAATGCATTGCTTGATGAAGACAGGCATATTGTTACTCCCGTCGCCGGAACCACGCGCGATTCGATTTTTACACGCTATAATAAGTACAATTACGATTTTTTCCTGGTAGATACAGCCGGCATCCGAAAGAAAGGAAAGGTTTCGGAAAACATTGAGTTCTATTCGGTAATGCGTTCTATCAGAACCATTGAGAACTCAGATGTGTGCCTGTTGATGATTGATGCGGCTTCAGGAATAGAGTCGCAGGATCTGGCGATTCTGAACATCATACAAAGGAATAACAAAGGGCTGGTGATATTGGTCAACAAGTGGGATATCCTGGAGAAGAAGACCAATACAGCAAGGGATTATGAAAAGATCATTTTTGAAAAGATTGCTCCATTCCGCGATGTGCCTGTGGTTTTTATCTCAGCCCTGAGTAAGGTTCGCATACATAAGGTTATGGAGAAAGCCATGGAGGTATATACCAACCGCATCAGAAAGATACCGACTTCTGTGCTGAACGATGTCATGCTTAAGGTTATTGAAGATTATAACCCTCCGGCAATTAAGGGAAAATATGTGAAAATCAAGTATGTTACCCAATTGCCAACACATGCTCCGGCTTTTGCCTTTTTCTGCAATTTTCCGCAATATGTGAAAGAACCCTATAAGCGATATCTGGAGAATCAGATCAGGCAGCATTTTGAATTTACAGGTGTTCCAATTCAGATTTTTATGAGGGAAAAATAGCTTTGGCTTGTAATTTGTGGCATTAATTTCAAAAGATAATCATTGGTTATGAAACCGTTGCGATACATCATGCCGGCTTTCTTTGTTTTATCCTTGATTTATACATCTTGTGAGCCACTGGAAAAGGTTGGCGAAGTGCCGGAGATAAAATTCAGGAGCTATACACCCATCATGGTTGATACCTTCGGTATTCAACGGCCGGGAGCCATACTCGCGTTTACTTTTAAAGACGGTGATGCTGATTTTGGCATTGACCGCAGCCTGGGAAATTCCGACACAGCCAATCTTTATTTGCAGCCCCGTCAGAAGCTGGATGGCCAGTATGATTCAGTGGATTTCAAGACCTATGGCCGCTGGTATCCTATTCTCAGGGATGAAAGAATGGATCGTACAAGCGGCAACACAACGGTTAAAGGAGAAATACAGCTGACCATTGTTTACTTCCTGCCACCGCCTTTTGATACCATCAGGTATGATTTTTATATAATCGACAGGGCTGGCAACAAAAGCAATGTAGAAAACACCACTGACATTGCTGTCTCAGACATGAATTTTCCTGATTGGTAGAAACTCAGGAAAGGGCATCAACCGGAATCCGCTACTTGTAATCAGTTCTTAATACCTTGAACTCGGTACGCCGGTTCAGGAAGTGTGCCATCTCCATGCGGTCATCGTCAGCCAGGCTGTTGATGAAGTTTTCAGTAAGAACGGTACCAACCGACAGGAAGGAGTAGGCAGCATGGTCTTTTTTATCTACTGTTTTGGGCAGTGATTCACCGTATCCTTTGGCTACAAGGCGGTCACGAGCTATTCCCTTTTGAATGAGATAATCCACAACCGACTGGGCTCTGCGCTTTGATAGGTCCAGGTTATAGGCATCCGTTGAGCGGGCATCGGTATGTGACATAAGTTCGATAACGATGTTCGGATTGTCATTCAGGGTTTCAACCAGCTTGTCAAGTGATACCATGGATTCGGGTCTTAATTCAGCCTTGTCCAGGTCGAAGAAAATATTCTCAACTTCAATAGGGGCTTCAATGGAGGCCAGGAATATTTCTGTTTTGAACTCGGTGCTTTGTGAAAGGCCTTTGGTGGTTTCTCTTTCTTTGCCCTTAAGAAATCCCGTTTTCTCTGCAATAAACACATAATCCGTACCGGGTTTCAGTGTAAAACGGAACAAGCCGTCTTTGCCTGATTTGGTGTCGATGGTAATGCCATCGCTTCCGATTGATTTGATCACTGCGTCGGGTATGATTTCATCGGATTTTTCGTTTTTAACTATACCAACGAGGGTGAACTTCAGTGGAGGAAGTACGAATGCGAAAATATCGTCCATGGTTTTTCCCTTGCGTGTTGAGGAAAAGTATCCGCTTTCACGGTCTTTCTCAAACACAATGCCGAAATCATCAGCCGCTGAATTAACCGGGTATTTCATGTTTTCCACCTGCCATTGCCCGCTCTCACTTTTCACCGCCTTGTAAATATCCAGGCCTCCCATACCAATATGTCCGTCTGATGAGAAATACAGGGAACCGTCAGCATGCAGAAAAGGGAACAATTCATCGCCGGGGGTGTTGATCGGTGCTCCGGCATTTACAGGCGGGTTCCATTCAGATCCTTTGGCAGAACGGGTTACCATCCAAATGTCTTTGCTGTTATTCCCTTCAGGTGATTTTATACTGCCTGCCATGTCTGATACAAAATACAGTGTGAGCTCGTCCGCTGAAATGGCCGGATGGGCAACCACAATACTGTCATCAGCCAGCTTCAGTGACTCAGCATTGGTCCACTTGTCGCCTTCGCGGCGTGATGTAAATATTTCGCACCCCAGGGCTTTGCGCTTGCTTACATTGCATCGGGTAAAATACAGGGTATTGTAATCAGCAGAAAAAACAGGTGTACCTTCTTCAGCTTCTGAGTTAACAGGGTCTGTAAGGGGAACAGGAGTGCTCCACTTACCTTTTTTATCCATAGTGGAGAAGAAAATGTCAGCAAATTCCTGTCCAGTGCCTCCATGTTCGGCGTTGCCGGTGGTTTCATCGCGCGAGGAAGTGAAGTACAATTCTTGGTAATCATCACGGGAGTAAAAGGGACTGTAGTCGCTGAATTTTGAATTGATGAATTTCATTTCATCAACCTGGTAACCACTTGGTTGATCCATCCATTGCAGGGAAAAATCACAGGAAAGAATTCCGTCGGAACCACGGGGGTCATCAGGCACAAGCTCTTTGTAACGCTGATATTGCGCTTTGGCTTCCTCATAATTCTGATTCATTTTCAAAGCATCGGCATAGTAGAGAATGGACAGTGGATTCTCGTACTCCTTGGCAACTACCTTTCCAAACCATAACGCGGCTTGTGGGGAATTGTCTATCCTGCGGTAGCATTCGGCAATGTGGTAGGCAATGTTTAATTTTTCTTTTTTATCGGTAATGTTCTGATAGGCCTCCTTAAACTGGTCAACAGCAACGTAGTACTCGCCGGCATTAAAGGTGGCATAGGCCTTGCTGGCTTTTTTTCCCTGGGCTGTTGCCAGTTGTGAGCACACTGCTAAAAGAGAAAATATCAAAACATATCTGACGGATTTCATATCGTTCTGTTTTTTTACAAGAGATAAACGGATCAAGAACAAGGTTCGTATACAAAAATAGTATATAGAACAAATATAGTAAAAAGAAGATATGCACAGGATATAAAGGAAAGGTAAAACAGAACGAAAAAAAGGCCGGCATAGCGCCGGCCTTCCTAAAAATCACACTAACCCTGAATTCTTTTAGCGGATAAAAAGTAGTTCACGATACTTGGGTAAAGGCCAGTACTCGTCATCCACAATAAGTTCAAGCTTATCCACATGATATCGGATATCATCGAGGTAGCAGAATATTCTGGTTGAGTATTCCATGGCTTTTTCACGTTCACCTTCAATTTTATTGGCCACTTTGCGTGCCTCAATCATCTCGGCCACTTTGGCTTTGATGTAACTGACATGGAGTGAAATATTTTTAATTAATTCCAGCCGGGCGCCGGCAAGTTCCTTATATTCCTTTTCGCCAAAGAGTTCTTTAAGGCCTTTTACATTTTCAATAAGTTCACTCTGGTACCGAATGGCAACCGGAACAACGTGATTCATCACCAGATCACCCATCACGCGTGCCTCAATCTGAATACGCTTGGTGTAATAATCCCAGCGAATGTGAGTTCTTGCTTCATTCTCGCGCTCCGTCATTACGTCAAGGGAAGTAAACAGCTTCATTGACTTTGGAGAAAGGTATGCATCATAAGCTTCTACCGGGTTGCTGATGTTGGTAAGTCCGCGTTTTTTGGCTTCTTTCTTCCATTCATCACCGTAATTATTGCCCTCGAAGCGAATGGGCTTTGAATCGGTAATGTATTTTCGCAATACCTGGAAAATGGCTTCATCCTTCTTAACCTCTTTTTCAATGAGCTTATCCACATCTTTTTTGAACTCTTTCAGCTGCTCAGCCATGGCAGAGTTAAGAGCAATCATGGATACGGCCGGACTTGCGGATGAACCCACGGCCCTGAATTCAAACTTGTTGCCGGTGAACGCAAAGGGCGAAGTCCTGTTTCTGTCGGTGTTGTCAAGTAATATGGAAGGAACCTTAATTACATTAAGCTTCAGCTCTGTTTTTTCGTTGGGCGACATCTTATGATTGCTCACTTTCTTTTCCAGCTCATTCAGCATTTCGGTGAGTTGGTTACCAATAAATGCCGATATGATGGCGGGTGGGGCTTCGTTGGCGCCCAGGCGGTGGGCATTACCGGGTGAAGCCACGCTGGCCCTGAGCAAGTCGGCATGTTTATGCACAGCTTTCAGCGTGTTCACAAGGAAAGTAAGGAACTGCAGGTTGCTTTTGGGATTCTTTCCCGGTGAAAAAAGGTTCACTCCTGTATTGGTAGCCAGTGCCCAGTTGCAATGCTTGCCTGAACCGTTAACATGATTAAAAGGTTTTTCATGGTGTAGTATGGCAAACTTGTGATGGCGTGCAATGCGGCGCATCATATCCATCAACAGCACGTTGTGGTCTACGGCCAGGTTACACTCTTCAAAAATGGGAGCGCTCTCAAACTG
>CAYTNC010000176.1:0-5477 GCA_964438935.1 uncultured Bacteroidales bacterium | reverse complement strand
GGTATATTTTTAAAACTATAGGGTTAAATCATATATAGATTAGAATAAAGCCTCTGGAGACTACAATTTAAACGCGGCGTAGTTACGAAAACTACGCCGAGCGAGGGGCTATGGGCACAGCCTAAGTCGAACACTTGTACGACCTCAGGCGAACTGGGTTAAAACAATCATTAAAATGGGATTAACCCGGAACGTCTTTCATGCTGTAAGCGTTAGGAATTTTGTTGACAACTTCTTTTATAAAATCCTCTTTGATAAGTTATATTTAAGTAAAGTATTTTCTATAATGGAGAGAAGATTGGGTGAATGAAATTTCGTTTTTTATCGACTTTTAAATAATTAACACTAAACCTATGTGATTATGAAAAAATGCTTTGTTATGATGGCCTGCATTCTTTTTGTTGGACAGATGTATGGCCAGAATGAAAAATTTAAGGCTTTGTATATTTATAATTTTACAAAGTACATTGAGTGGCCAACAAGTTCAACAGATATGGTATTTACTATTGCTGTTTTTGGTGATTCCCCGATATTTTCTGAACTCGAATCAATATCCAAACTTAAAAAGGTTGGGAAAGCATCGATAAATATTAAGAAAGTGTACAGTGTTTCAGAAATAGGTGATTCTCATATTGTATACCTTCCTCCAACAAAGAAAGGATCATTGCCTTCTATAGCATCTGCTTTAGCTGATAAGCCAATTCTGATAATCTGTGACGACGCCAAGGGAGATTTTGGAATTAACTTTATAGAAGTAAACCAAAAGCTGACATTTCAAATATCCAAAACCCGGATTGAAACACACAAACTAATTGTTAGTTCGGCACTTCTTTCTTTAGGAACTTCAGTAAACTAAATTAATTAATACTTAAACAAGCAGCCATGACTAAATATTTATACTTTCCTCGAATTATAATGTTTATTTCATTCTTTTTTATAGCATTTCAGGGGTATTCACAAGAGCCTTCCGACTTGCCTGCCACTAAAGAAGAAATAATGGAAATGACCTATGATCAATTATTGAACCTTCCTTTTGAAGACCTTATCAAACTTGCTGAAATCATTGGTGTAAGTACTGATGAGCTATTACAGATGATTTTGAATAAAGAAGTTACAACAGCCTCAAAATCAGAAGAAAATATATTTAACTCCCCGTTGTCTACTTCCATGATTTCATCAGAAGAAATCAAAATATCAGGCGCAACTACCATTGAAGAAGCGTTACGCCTTATACCCGGACTGATAGTGAGAGAAAAAACCAATGGAAACTTCGATGTGCATATTCGTGGGTTAGATAACATACCTCCCGGAAACATGTTGCTTTACTCTGAAAATTCCATGTCGCTTGTTATGATCGACAACAGGGTAGTTTATAATTATGCGAATGGAGGCACATTCTGGGAATCATTACCCATTGGAATTGAAGACATAGAGCGCATAGAAGTAATACGCGGACCATCAAGCGCATTGTATGGTCCGAATGCTGTATCCGGTGTCATACATTTTATCACAAAGAAGTACAATGAATCATCCAGACATATCCATGCTGATGTACAAATAGGAACTCAAAATACCAAAATTGTCGGATTAAACGGGGGTGCAAAAATTGGCAATGATTTCCGTTTCAATGTTTATGGCAATTATCAATATCGCGAACGCTTCCAGGATGATTTCTACCTGTTTGAACTGAAACGGTATACCAGCCTTGATTCATTGGGTATTCTCAAATGGCCTACGTCGGGAGAATTATATGAAAGGGACAACGTGCATGAACGTTTCCCTGATCCAGGCCTGGGAAGGGAAAACTACGCGATCAATCTGGCTCTGTTATATGATGTAAACGAAGACATCAATTTAAGCCTTACCGGGGGATACCAAAACTCAAATTCAATTACAACCCCTCTCGATAACCCGTATTATTCATTGACACGCAGGACATCGCAAACCCAATATGCAGATTTTAAGGCAAAAGTCTATGGCTTTAATGCACAGGTTTCATATATGTTAGGGCCGCAGGATGTTGCTGTAAAAAAGAATGCTTTTAAATACGATTACAGTTCCCTGGATGCAATTCTTGAGTACGATTATAAATTCAAAAACCTGGGAATTCGTCCCGGAATTGCATACAGGCAGGCTAATTATGATGACAGGGATTATGTAAGGGAAGAAATGAAAGAAGGATTTCTGAATGGAAACAAATCAGTTAATACATTTTCATACGGTATTCGCCTTGATTATCTTGCCTTCAATAAGTTAAGGTTCATTGGCGCTTTACGTGCCGATAAATACAACTACCCCGATAAGACCTACTTAACATACCAGGCTGTAGCTTCCTATAATATGAATGACAAACATCTGTTCAGGGCGGTTTATTCAAGGGCAAACCGCAGTCCGTTTGTTGTTGATCTTTATGCGGATTATGACTGGCCTGTAGTTGAAACAATACCCGTTTTCCTCCCCGATGGTGCCCATTTTTATTTCAAAGGTAACAAAGAGTTGAAACTTGCAACCATGGATATGTTTGAGATCGGGTACAGGGTTCACCCGACCAAAAATATACAGGTTGATATAGAAGCCTTTACTTCCAGAACCACTCACTTTGACTGGTTTCAGCTTGATACATTAAGCCTGCTTGTGATGAATACGGTACTTATATCAAATGGAGCACCGGTGAATTCCACCAGTGTTCCATACGATGTAACGTTTACATACAGGAATTCTGATATCGTAGCAAAGCAAATGGGTGTTTCGTTTGATATAACAGCGGTGCTGACAAAAAAGTTGTATTGTAGACTATACGGCACAATGCAGGAAACAAAACTTGAAAATTACTATCCACTTTCTGTAAATCAAAACATTGGATCCATGTCGGCTCATGCAGCAAGTGTAAATACCCCATCCGTAATTGCTATTGATAATTATCTTGCTCCCGGTACCAGAACCATTGGCCTGGATTTTGGGGGCAGCAACTTCAAACCCGACACTTCTTTAAATACCACCCATAAAGCTACTCCTTCTTTTTTCGGCGGATTTTCGATGAATTACACACCGGTTAAGAAGATTAATAGTAATGTAAACCTTTATTATTATTCAAAGCAAACGCTGATTCATTCATTTGAGAGCAAGGAAGTGGATGCAAAAATGATCATGAACCTGAAGATTTCATATAAATTTTGGAAGGAAAGCAACATTTATTTCAATGCGCGCAATTTATTGAATAACAAGAAAAAAGAATTTGCCTTTGTGGATGATATAAAAGGCACCTATCTTATTGGTTTGGATTTCAGGTTTTAAGCGGGAGTTTTCACAAAATCATAAATGCGAAGCAACTTTTACAAACGTTGCTTCGCGTTTTTTTTATTATCCCCCGCTAGGCGTAGTTTAGTCGCGCCAGCGGCGGGATAACTACGACGTTTATTATAAGGTTGTTTACAACTGCCATTCAACAACTTTGTATGGTTCCGTCGTAGTATGAATTTACTAGTTATCGACTTTGAACAATGCGTGAAACGTAGTCACAGGCTATAGTTTAGTAAAGCGTAATTTCAAATTACGCTTAGCAAAGGGAATATGTTTCATTATGTAAAGTTATCCGGGGTGGAGGTTTCTGGACGCCTGCATGGAAATGCCGGTCTGCATGCCGGGCAGGGGATCCTCCCGGTAATAGAGGGGCAGGACTTGGTTTCAGAATTGTAAAAGATGAATAAATAATGGCCTCGCTGAGCGTAGTTTTTAACTACGCTTTTTTTTGTTGTATAGCCATTCAAAAGCAGGGCAACAGTTAGCATTCATCAGGGGCAAAGCCCCGATTGAACATTAACAATTGAAAACCAGGAAATGTTCTGGTGTTGTCAAATTGTATTCTTTATCCATGCTTTTTCGGCACCAGAATAAACCGCTAAGGGCTTAAAATGTATGGTTTATGGAAATATTTGCCTAATCATCAACGATATAGTTAGGTTCGACCCCGATGACCGCATAGGTCCATACGGAAGCCAAACAGTTTAAATTTGTATATCTACCTGGGTTCTTGCGTCTTTTAGCTCCATCATTTGTCTGTATGTAATCATTCGGCCCGATACATAATCGAAAAATCTTAAACTGAGCGTCCTGAAGCTTGATTTGATGGTCATAGGCCTAATATGGGCAAACATTTCATTCTCATAATGGCATTTAGCCAGGTTATAATTGGGAATTCTCGGGCTTAAGTGATGTATATGATGAAAGCCGATATTACCGGTGAACCATTGCAATACAGAAGGCAGTTTCAGAAATGAACTTCCATCAAGTGCAGCATTTTTGTAATCCCAGTTTTCTCCCTGGTCCCAATATACTTCATCAAACTGATGCTGAACATAAAACAGCCATATTCCTGCAGAATGTGCAAAAAGAATAACAGGTACCTGAATAAGTAAGAATGCTTTGATTCCGACAATCAGACAGAGACCTCCGCACAATAAAAGCAACATTATATTTGTAAAATAAATATTTCTTCTGGCATTGGGTGTCATCGTTTTGCGGGTAAAACGGTTTTTAATCAAAAGCATTAATAATGGGCCAATGGTGAACATTATCCAGGGATTTCGGTACAAACGATAGTAAATTTTAGTTGTTTTCGAAGCGGCCAGATATTCCTCGATTGTCAACGTCCATACATCCCCGTCACCACGCCTGTCGAGATTACCGGCTGTGGAATGATGAAGGCGATGACTGAAATGCCATGGTGTATATGGTGTAAACACCAGTATTCCAAGAATTTTTCCAACAATATCATTGGTTTTCTTTTGTTTAAAAAAAGAGCCGTGTCCGCAATCATGAAATATTATGAATAGCCTAATGGTGAATCCAGCTGCCGGTAACGCAAGCAAAAGAGTCACCCAATAAGACATTTGAAGACTCAAATACATCAGGTACCACAGTCCGGTGTATGCAATAAATGAAACTGCAATCTGAAGGATGCTTTTTTTGGGATTCGGTATGCTGTATTTCCGGATAATTTTTTCCCAACCCCGGTCTTCTATATTGTTTGTTGATTTCATTTCGTTAAATTTTAAATTCAGATACTTGAGAGTTACTTATTCGCATTGTTGCGAGCTGCATATTATCGGCAGCAGAAGCAAGCCTGTATTATGGGAAATATTGACTGAATAGAATCTATTTTAAATACCTTCATATTTTAATTATTATGCAGCAAAATTATCCCGGTATCGGGTCTAAAAAAAAGAATAGGGATAATCGACAATAAAAAGGGCTCATTTAGTCATTTTGGGGCCAAATGACTAATTTTAGGGACGAAATGAAGAGGAGGAAGAATTTTCAGATCAATTCCTTCAATTTAGCTGTTGCATTTCCGGATAGATGTAAAAAATCTGCATAAATACGGTTATTCGAAAAAGTAGGTTTTGACAATCAGGCTGCTTTTTGGCTTTATGCTTTACCTTTGGACGGATTACCATTTCTCATAATGCTTTCTTTCC
>CAYTNC010000175.1:0-5480 GCA_964438935.1 uncultured Bacteroidales bacterium | reverse complement strand
AACAGGTCGGTAGAAAAATCATCATCGCATTGCGGTTCCGCCCCGGCCGGGGCGGGCGATTCCGACGCATATTCCGGTTTCTACCGATATCCCGCACCTCACGGCGCAGTTAATGGTAATCTACTTTTTTCTTGTTGACAAAATCCGTTCTGATATCATCCGATAGATCTCCCTGACTTCCGGATGCAGTTGAAGCATTTTCAGGTGTTTTTCAATTACAGCTGTATTTCCCCTGATGGCAGGCCCGGTTTGAGCATCCCGTGGAGGCATCATCATGGCTTTGGAAAGGGTCTCCCGGATCAAAGGTTTCAGCATATCAAAAGAAAGGCCCTGTTCACTCAGCAGTTCATCAGCAATTGAAAACAAATGATTGGAGAAATTAGAGGCAAAAACTGCAGCCAGATGCAATTGCAATCGCATTGCAGAATCAGCACGATGCACTTCATCTGAAAGCTTCGAGGCGACAAACTCCAGCTTTGCCAGATTTTCTGACCGGTTTGCTTCCACAAACAGGGGTACTTCTTTAAAAGAAACGGCTTTCCCCCTGGTAAACGTCTGCAACGGGTAGAGTACGCCAAAATTTAACGCCCTTCCCTCGAAAATGTTCATGCTGACGCTCCCCGAAGTATGAACCACAAGTCCCTTTTGCCTGAATCTTCCGTTATTCAACACGTCTCCAAGGGAATCATCGGAAACAGCCAGCATGTACAAATCGGCTTCGGGGTTCATTGAATCAGTATCAGAACAATATGGTGCGTGTAATTCCTGAGCCAACCGGATTCCGTTTTCACAACTTCGGTTGAGCACCTGAACAATGCGGAATCCGGCATCAAGCAAACGATGCCCCAGGTGCCATGCCACATTGCCGGCGCCCACCAGAACTACGCTGTTAATTCTGCTGTTGTTCTCCTGTTCTGACAATTTTACAGACCGTATAAATGGTAATTGACCTTATAAAGCCATGCCGGTTCTTCTTCGGCTTGCATTCCTATCTGATGCACCACCTGAAGTATTCCGGGGTATTTCTGCTCTACAAAATAAAGGTATCTCTGGATATTATTGATGATATTGCCGGTATTCATGTTCGGATTGGCACGCAGGCTGGCTACAATAATATAATCCACCTTATTTCTGCGCAGGTTATTGATCAGGGTATCTGGCGATACGGCAAAAGTGGCCTTAGAGGATATTTTAAGCCTGTTCAGTAATGAATCAGAGTTTATTGGCTTCACCTGAAATCCATTTAATGCCTGCATCACTTCCTGGCCGGTTGAATTCTTTAAATCATAAACGCCGTATATATCACTTCCTTCAGCCACATACGCCACATTCGACTGCTTCAAGGCCAACTGCAACTCAGCAGGCCAGTTTAACTGAATTGCGTCGTTTGGCAATACCATGAGTTCGCCGGTTCTCTGTTTCAATTCTCCCAAAATTGCTTCCGGGGTTTCCGTGGGAAAACGGTACATCCCATAGAAGTCCCTTCCTTTGCTGTAAATAAATGACATAGAGGGTTTTCGGGCAGCAACAACAACCTCCCCGGGTATGTTTTTCCCTACCCATTCACTCATAAGCAGGTAATTCTGCCAATCGGGAGTGAACCCGTAATACTTGTTTCCTTTGAGGTTCTTTGCCAGAACCTTTTTATTGGCCTTGGCTTTGTCAGCTGTCATATCCAGAGTTTTAAAAAAAATGAGAACCAGCAAGGCAGGTATCAGCAGGTATATAAAACCGTAACCTTTTTTCTCAGCCTGTTGCTGCAAACCCCACGCTATAAACAACAACATCATGGGAACATAGATGATGACCATTCGCATCTGATCCCATGATTGCTGCAGGGCAATAAATGTGGCAGCCATAGAACCCAGGATACTCAAGCCCATAAAGAACATCACCCTGTTGCGTTTTATGGCATAGTAAAGAGCCAGCAACAGCAATGCCGCAATGACAATAGTTATAAACCAGCTTTTGTCTGTTGTTGTGGGATCATGTAACCCGATGCTGATCATAAAATGCTTTGAAAGGTAAAGCCGGGCATTTTCAAAAAAACGGACCACCATTCCTGAAAAGTCCTCATATCCGGCCGATGGATTGTAAAAGTTTTTCAGCAGAATTTCATGAAAAGGTCGTGAACCTTTTGATATTTCAGTATTCCAGATTAAAAACTTATAAAGCTTAAAGGGAAAATAATATACAAAATATGACGCCAGTAGCATTATGGATGCCCTTATCCTCTTGTCAAGCAACAGTACCAGCAACATTACCGGCAAAAAGATGATACCAATATTTCGGGTGAGGCTTGCCAGAAAAACAAATAGGCCTGTAACCAGGGCGCGCACTATTTCTTTACGCATGGCTATCCCGGGCTCATCTTTGCTGATCAGGTAGTATTTTATGAAAAGATAAATAACCAGTGATTGAAGGAACATATACATAGCCTCACTGTACGTCTGGCTGGCAAAATACAGAATGGTTGAGTTTACTGAAACAACCAGCATAA
Organism: uncultured Bacteroidales bacterium; assembly: GCA_964438935.1. Classification (GTDB taxonomy): domain Bacteria; phylum Bacteroidota; class Bacteroidia; order Bacteroidales; family UBA10428; genus UBA5072. The sequence goes on along the minus strand of CAYTNC010000175.1, from coordinate 2,980 downwards.
TCAAGGCCAGCAAGGTTGGTGATACAACTTTTCGGAATGTATAATAAAACAGAACCAGCTGAGCAATAATGAAGACAAAAGAGATTGCCTTAAGCAGAACCACATTGACGCCAAAAACAAGCATCGGAATACTCAGAAATATGCAATAGAATGGACCGTGCCATGTAGGAAATGATTTTCCCCGGATGAAATTATGAGCCATTTCGATATAACTGGAATCATCACCACCTGTACTGATCTTAACATCAAACAGGTAAATTCCAAAAATAGCCGTTAGAAATATCGAAATAAAAAAGAATAGGTTCATTTTAGGTTCAAACCATGCATCCAGTTTATGAAGAAGGTCTGTGTTCGAAACCGACACTTTCCTGTCGGATTTTTCAGCTGAAACAGATGACCGCGTTTGCTTCTTCGTGGAAGGTGTTTGTCTTTGCACTGGTCTTTTAGCAGGTGATGCCATAGTACTGGAAAATTTCTATAGTGGGTTTAACAAAAGTTACTATGTTTGTGAATATATTGATAACGCGCACAAATATAGAATAATTGGAAGTAAAGTGGCACGTTTTACTTTGTAAGTTAACCAATCAACATGAAAGAACCGGGGAAAGGCATTTCTAAAGAGGATATCAGGACATATTTTGAGCGCATTGCTGACCAAAGGATGGTCTGGAAGAAGCGGAACCGGTTTTATCACCGTTCACTTGAGAAATACTTCTCTTTTATCATTCCGGCTGGTTCCCGTGTGCTCGAAGTGGGCTGCGGCACCGGAGATCTGCTGGCTGCAGTAAAGCCGGCATTCGGAGTGGGAATTGATTTCTCTGGAAAAACCATTGCTATTGCCGCATCCTGTCATACCCACCTGCATTTCAGTATGCATGATATTGAAAGTGATACTTTTATTGAACAACTGGATCAGCATATGCAGCAGTTCGACTACATCATCCTGTCTGACCTGCTTCATGTGTTATGGGATGTTCAAAAGGCACTTCATAGTATTCGGAAATTCTGCCATCCGTCGACCAGAATAATCATTTCCAACTACAATTTTCTATGGGAACCGGTATTAAGATTCGGAGAATTCTTGGGTCTGAAACAAAAATCACCAAACCCAAACTGGCTGTCATACAATGACATTGTTAATCTTCTCGAAATCGAAGGTTTTCAACTGCTTACCAGCTCTCAAAAACTCCTTTTACCCAAGTATATTCCGTTACTGAATTTTCTGTATAACAGAATCCTGGTGAATCTGCCGGTGTTGAATCATCTGGGACTTTTGAACATCATTTCCGCCCGCATCTATATGCCGGCAAGGAAGGAGTATTCGGTTTCCATTGTCATTCCGGCCCGCAATGAGAAAGGCAACATTCCAAGTGCCATTACCAGAACTCCGGAATTTGGGAAATCTCAGGAATTCATATTTGTAGAAGGTCATTCTTCAGACGGCACATATGAAGAAATGTTGAAAGTCAGCTCATCCAATCCCGACAAGAATATCAAAGTAATGAAGCAACAAGGGAAAGGCAAGGGTGATGCGGTGAGAATGGGATTTGATGCTGCAACGGGAGATATACTCATGATTCTTGATGCTGACCTGACCACCCCGCCAGAAGATCTGCCCAAATTCTACAATGCCATTGCCGATGGCCAGGGTGAATTCATCAATGGTTGCCGGATGGTTTACCCCATGGAAAAGGAGGCCATGCGCTTCCTGAACCTGATTGGTAACAAATTCTTCAGCCAGTTTTTCTCATACTTGCTCGGGCAGCGCCTCAAGGATACACTGTGCGGAACCAAGGTGCTTTTCAAAAGTGATTACGAAAAAATCAAAGCCAATCGTTCCTATTTTGGAGATTTCGACCCTTTCGGAGATTTTGACCTGCTGTTCGGAGCCGCAAAGCTCAACCTGAAGATTGTGGAAATCATTGTCAGGTATAAAGAAAGACAATACGGATCCACGCAAATCAGCAGGTTCAGGCATGGTTTACTGCTTTTGAGGATGAGCATGTTCGCAGCATTCAAACTTAAATTCAGATAGCTGTACCCCGCGATTGGCATTAACTCTCAGGAATACCAGATGGATTCATTACCAGTTGATCAGCACAATATTGAAATTCAACAAAATCTGAATTACTGGAAACACAAACCTGTGTTGCAGTTGATTTATCGTAATTTTTACCGGCTTATTAGCAGCCAGGTTGATTACGCTGTTGACGGAAAAATTGTAGAGTTGGGATCCGGCATCGGCAATGTTAAACTGGAAATCCCCCGGGCCATTTGCACCGATCTGTTTTTGAATCCCTGGATTGACCAGGTAGAAAATGCCTACTCATTAAGCTTTGCTGATGAAGAAGTTTCCAACCTGATCCTGTTCGACGTATTTCATCATTTGCAGTTTCCGGGAACAGCACTTTCAGAATTCATGCGGGTTCTGAAACCCGGAGGAAGGGTAATTATTTTTGATCCCTCCATGAGTGCTCTGGGATTTTTGATTTATGGTATTTTTCATCATGAACCTGTCGGGTGGTTTCGGAAAATTCATTGGGAAGCCCCTTCCGATTTTGAGCCCTGGTCCACAGCCTATTACGCCGCGCAGGGAAATGCCGAAAAGGTTTTCTTTTCAAAGAATTACCAGGATTATATGGCCGACTGGAAGGTAATTTACAAAATAAAATTACCTGCTCTTTCCTACGTACTCTCGGGTGGATACAGTAAACCCCAGCTGTTTCCCTGGCTGAAATCCGATACAATTGAAAAAATTGAAAAAGTCATTAAGCATCTGCCAATCCTTTTCAGCACACGTGCATTGGTTGTGCTTCAGAAAAAGTAATTTAATTTAACGCTTCAGGCACCTTTCCATTTTTCTCATCGCTTTCTTCAGCTTCCTCTTCATCTTTCACGTCAATTTCATTGTTTTCATCCTCATCATCCATATCGCTAATAGACAGGGTTGGACCGGGTCCTTCATGCCTGTATGATATGG
>CAYTNC010000174.1:0-5559 GCA_964438935.1 uncultured Bacteroidales bacterium | reverse complement strand
TTAAGATAGTTAGAGGGTTTTAATTCACCGCATCCTTAAAGAAAACCGGCTTGATCAGCGGATTTTCAACCAGCTGGGGTTCTTCAGTGTCGGTAAGCTGGCGGATAACCTCCTCTTTAACCGATTCAAAAGCGGCCATTTTATCAGGACGCACCGGATCAACCGGGGGTGATTCCATCCTGAGCGGATCAATGGGTGAGCCATTCATGGTAACCCGAAAATCCAAATGAGGTCCGGTGGATAACCCCGAACTGCCCACATAGCCCAGCAATTCACCCTGTCTGATGTATTTTCCCGTGGAAACACCTTTTCCAAAGCCGCTCAGATGCATGTAGGTTGAGGTATATATGCTGTTGTGCCTTACTTTGATAATTCTTCCTGACCCCCGCTGGTAATCCATCATAATCACCCTGCCGTCACCGATTGCATAAACGGGTGTTCCGGTAGGTGCAGCGTAATCCACCCCGTAATGGGGTCTCCTGATCTTGAGAACAGGGTGCAGCCTGCTGCCCGAAAACCGGGAACTGATGCGGTTGAAGCGAAGCGGTGCTTTCAGGAAGGCTCTTTTCAGACTTTTTCCTTCGGCATCATAATAGGTTTCCACACTGTCCTGTGTGAAAGGTACTGCCAGTAAATCCTTGCCGACATGATGGAAATTGGCAGCATGAATTCTGCCAAGACCAATCGAAACCGTATCCACATACAATTCATCATAAACAACAGTAAAATGATCGCCTGGCTGGAGTCCGAAAAAGTCTACAGTCCATGCATACATTTCAGACAATTGCAGGGCCACAAGCGGATTGATATTGTTTTTTGTGATTGCATCCCAAAGTGAGGTCACTATTTCACCGCTCACCTTTTTCTGTTTGGTAATCACTTCTTTTTGCTCAAGAGAAATACTGACACTGTCGGTAAAATCGAAAACTACATAATCTACCGGCGAGTGTTCATAAACAAAGTACTGCAATTTGTTTAATGTATCATTCGAAACAAAAGCCGTGTAGTTATTGCCGTGGCGGATTTTCCGAAGATCGAACACCCGGTCGGCATACATCAGCAATTGTGTGAAAGCACGTTCCGGAAGCACATATTTGTGTAAAATCTGCCCAAGGTTCTGGTCTCTTCCCACTTTGTTGTTTTCCACAATAAATGAGTCTACGGCAATGCCGTACAAACGGGTCACCTCGTTCTCAACAGGTGCGGCCTGAGAGGTAACATCATGCTGAATCTCCTTATTTAACCGGGGAAGCATGAACCAGTATGCCGCTGCGGCTACCAATAAAACGGTACCGGCAACAAGGGCAATTTTTACAAACTTTTTCATACGCTAAGCAACTACTACGTTAATAATTTTGCCGGGGACGAAGATGATTTTTTTGATTTGTTTCCCTTCAATCCATTTGGCTGATTGTGGATCCTCCCTGACAATCTTTTCAATCTCTGCAGCCTGCATCGAAAGTGGCAGCATAAGTTTGAAGCGAAGCTTGCCATTGAAGGATACCGGATAATCAAACGTATCTTCTTGTAAATAAGTTTCATTTGAAACAGGAAAATCCTGTTGGATGATACTGGGCTTATTGCCATAAAGTGCCCAGAGCTCTTCAGCCAGGTGGGGCGCAAAGGGAGCAAGCACACAGGTAAAGACCTCCGCCGTTTGTTTGGTAACCTTGCCCTTTTTAATGCACAGGTTGGTGAAAATCATCATCTGCGAAATAGCAGTGTTGAACTTGAGTGCTTCAATATCCTGGCTGACTTTTTTAATAGTCTGATGCAAGCCTTTCAGGATTTCCATGTCATCTTCAGCAGCATTTACGTTTTCTGCTTCGCCAAAAAAGCGGGTAACCCGGCCCAGAAAACCAAACACTCCCTTAACTCCCGTGTCGGTCCATGGTTTGATCACATCCAGTGGGCCCATGAACATTTCATACAGGCGCAGGGAATCGGCACCGTATTGTTTTACCACATCGTCAGGATTCACAACATTTTTAAGCGATTTGGACATTTTGGCAACAATCTGCTTCAGTTCCTCACCTGTTTCGCGGTGGAAATATTTCCCTTCGCGGTCTTCAACAAGGTCAGTCGCTACTTTTGCACCTGTAGCGGTTTCGTAAGCAAAAGCCAGGATCATTCCCTGGTTAAAAAGCTTCTGAAAGGGTTCATCGGTGGATACAATACCCAGGTCGAATAACACCTTGTGCCAGAAACGGCTGTAAAGCAAATGCAGCACAGCATGTTCGGTTCCGCCGATGTATAAATCAACCGGCATCCAGTATTTTTCTTTCTCTTTCGAGAAGGGCTCTTTGTCGTTCAGCGGATCAATGAAACGCAGGTAATACCAGCACGAACCGGCCCACTGGGGCATGGTGTTGGTTTCGCGCCGGCCGCGCCGGCCGTTTTTGGATACCACCAGCCACTCCCCGGCATTGGCCAGGGGAGATTCGCCATCGGCACCAGGCAGGTATTTACTCAATTCAGGAAGTGTGACAGGTAAATCGCCTTCTGAAAGCACATCAATTTCGCCATCTTCCCAGTGAATCACAGGAAAGGGCTCACCCCAGTACCGCTGACGACTGAAAAGCCAGTCGCGCAATTTATAATTGGTGGTAGCTTTTCCGATATGCCTTTCCTGAAGCCAGTTGATTATCTTCTGAATACCCTGTTCCTTATTCAGTCCGTTTATGGTCAAACCGGTTTCATTGGATGCCGAATTGATATAAACTCCGTCCTCAGTCCAGCATGCCTTGCCTTTCAGCACCTTTTCCCGAAGGCTCTCATCGGCACCCTTGGGGTCCATGATGCAATCGATGGGCAGGTTGAATTTTTCAGCAAATTCAAAGTCGCGTGTATCGTGTGCCGGAACCGCCATAATGGCGCCTGTTCCGTAACCTATCAGCACGTAATCGGCGACCCAGATGGGAATTTTCTTGCCATTAACAGGGTTGATGGCATAGCGGCCGGTAAAAACGCCGGTTTTATCTTTTGCCAGATCGGTCCGGTCAAGATCCGATTTCAGCGAGGCTGCCTGTATGTATGCAGCCACCTTGCTTTTGCAATCAGTTGTGACCATCTCGCCGGCCATCTCATGCTCGGGAGCAATTACCATATACGTAGCGCCAAAGAGCGTATCGGGACGGGTGGTATATACCCTGAGTTTGCGGGACAGACCTTCCACTTCAAAATCTACCTCAGCACCGGTCGACTTGCCAATCCAGTTGCGTTGCATGTCTTTCACCCCCTCGGGCCAGTCAACACCATCCAATCCTTTCAACAGTCGTTCGGCATATAAAGGAATGCGCAGCATCCATTGCTTCAGGTTTTTGCGCACAACCTGGTTGCCGCATTTTTCATGAGACCCGTCGGTAAGCACTTCCTCGTTGGCACATACAATACGGCATTGCTCACACCACCATACCTGGGCATTATCATAATAAGCCAGCCTTTTGTCATCTCTATATTCCCTTACCGCCTTTTCTCCTTTAGCGGTAATTTCAGCAGGAATGGAAAGCTCGTTGATGGGGCGGCCCTTTTGTTCCCTATCGTCAAACCAGGTATTGTAAAGCCGGATGAAAATCCACTGAGTCCATTTATAATATGCCGCATCTGAAGTACTGATCTCACGGTCCCAGTCGTATCCCAAACCCAGAGATTTGATCTGACGCCTGAAGGTATCGCAGTTTTTTTGAGTGGTAATCCGTGGATGTGTTCCGGTTTGAATGGCATATTGTTCGGCAGGCAGACCAAATGAATCCCAACCCATGGGGTGCAGCACATTGAACCCTTTCATCCGCTTGTAACGACTCATGATGTCGGTTGCCGTATAACCTTCGGGGTGACCCACATGCAATCCACTTCCCGAAGGATAGGGGAACATATCAAGGATGTAATACTTTTTTTTGCTGTAGTCTTCTACTGTTTTAAAAGTCTTGTTTTCTTCCCAGTATTGCTGCCACTTTTTTTCGATATCGTTGAAATTGTATTCCATTATTTTAATGTGAATGAATGATAACCGGCAAATGTAAAAAATAATTACTTATCACCCGAATGCATCCGCTGTTAATAAAAGTTGGCCGGAAATATTTAGCTTTATACCGTACTTTCAGAAAACAACATGACACCACAGGAACATTACAAGGAAAGGGTTGAAGAATTCAGATTGCAGGCAGATCGCCTGCAAAAAAAAGAAAACAGACTGTCTCTTGCCCGGTTGATTGTGTTTATTTCAAGTATCGGATTATTTTTCGCCCTGTATTCATTTAACCATTTGCTCGCCATCGGGTTGCTGATCGCGGGGTTGATTGCTTTTGCCCGGTTGGTTCATTACTATAACAACACCGAAAGATCCAGGATTTTTGCGCGCCACCTGGAAACAATCAATTCCCTGGAAGAAGCCTGTCTGAAAGGCAGTTTCTTTGAATACCCCAACGGATCTGAATATATTGACCGCGACCATCCAAATTCTTACGATCTGGATCTGTTCGGACATGCCTCACTGTTTCAGTATATCAATCGCACCACAAGCAAACCTGCGTCCGACATGCTTTCGGAATGGCTCAGATTTCCGGCTGAACTGGAAGAGATTTCCCGGAGGCAGCAGGCCATTGCAGAACTCAAGCCGCGAATCAACTGGCGTCAGAAAATGATTACCCTGGGGTATTTGAATAAAAAAGCCGGTGGCGATCCGCAAAGTCTTTTAAAATGGGTAAAAAGCGCAGACTTCTTTCCGAAAAGAACCCGGTTAAGAGCCATTATTATCGCATTAAGTGCTTTTATCCTGGTAATTATCGTGTTAACCCTTCTCTTCAGCCTTCCTGCAGGTGTGCTGATTCCAGTTTTTGCCCTTAATTTTTTCTTCTACTTTCTCCAGGGACAAAAAATCAGCCGGTTGCATGAACAGGTGGGCAGATCGTCAGAGCTGTTGCAAACTTATGCTGCAACCATCAAACTGATTGAAGAAGAAAATTTTGATGCGGATAAGCTGCAGGAACTGCAACAGGTATTTTTAAGCACCACTCCTGTTTCTGAGCAGATCAACAGATTGTCAAAAATGGTAAGCCGGCTTGACACCCGGTACAATATAATGGTTGCCATACCTTTGAATCTTTTTCTGTTCTGGGATATTCATTGCTGTCTGGCGCTGGAGAAATGGAAAAGAAACCATGAAGATCAACTGGCGCAATGGCTTTCGGCCATGGCCGAATTCGAGGTATTGTCGTGTTTCGCCAATATGGCCTTCAGCAATCCGGAATGGCCCATGCCCAAGGTGATTCAGGATTACTTTGTACTGGAAGCAAAAGATATCGGTCATCCGCTAATCCCGTCAGAACGCAGGATATGCAATTCCATAGCAATCAGTTCAGGCGGAAAAACAGTGCTGGTAACCGGTTCCAACATGTCGGGCAAAAGCACTTTTTTGCGAACCTGCGGAGTGAATACCATACTGGCCCTGACCGGCGCCCCTGTTTGCGCTAAAACGTTCACCGTTTCACATGTGCAGGTGTATTCGAGTATGCGGATATCGGATTCACTGGAAGACAATACCTCCTCGTTTTATGCCGA
>CAYTNC010000173.1:127-5574 GCA_964438935.1 uncultured Bacteroidales bacterium | reverse complement strand
GAGCAGGCCATAGCCAAAGCCGAAAGCGGAGACGCGATCATCCTTCGCGGAGGCACCTATCGTACCGGCGACCTGGAATTCAACCAGGGTATTACCATTCAGCCCTATGCGGATGAACAGCCGATTTTAAAAGGTACACTCGAAGCAAAGGAATGGAAAAGAATAGGGGGAGACCTATGGAAAACCACATGGAAGAAGCTATTTCAGGCTTATCCCGACGATTGGTGGACGCGTGACTGGTATGGATGGAATACGCCTTTGCATTTATTCAATAATGACATGGTTTTTGTTGACGGCAAATTGCTCAATTCGGCAGGATGGGAAGGTGATGTGGACGAAAGCTCGTTTTATATTGATTACAAAACAGGTTCAGTATATCTGGGAGTGAATCCGGAGGATCATCTGATTGAAATAACCGCATTTAATCATGGTTTACGCAGGGTTGTAAAGGATGTGAACGGAAAGAAAAATGATCACAAAGGCGTTATCATGCGGGGTATAACGCTTACCCAATATGCATATTGTGCTTTTGAAATGGACGGTTATGAACCACAGGCACTGGCTGATCCGGCAACTTTTGGTAAAGACGTGGTGGGAAGTGTTATTGAAAACTGCACCTTTTCATATTGCGGAAGGGTAGGGGCTTACCTTCGTGGAGATAATACCGTATTGCGCAACTGCAATGTTCACCATACCACCACCGAAGGTGTGTACCTGCTTTCTTCATCGGATTGCCTGTTGGAAAAAAACATGTTTTCACAAAACAATATTGAAGATATCAACGGATATTATCCGGCTGCAGTGAAGATTTTTAACCAAACCTACCGGGTTACCTGTAAGGACAATTTGGTTTATGATCTTCCGGTATCAAACGGCATTTGGTATGACGTGGGTAATATTGACGGACGTTTCATCAATAATTGGGTGGTTAATGTGGGCACCAACAAAGGAAAATTTGGAGATCCACGCAAAATGTGGCCTAATTACAACGGATTCTTTTTTGAGATTTCCAAAGGCGCTACAGTAGCCGGTAATGTTTTTGAGGACTGCGACCAGGCTATATATGCACTGAACAGTTCCAATGTAGAGATGTATCAGAATACTTTTATTAACAGCACGGTATGCATTGGTCGCGATAAGCGAAGTGCCCAGGGAGACCATTTCGGATGGCACCCAAGCACGGGTCCCGATGTAGATGAGCGTTTCGGGCATGTTTTTGTGAACAACCTGATGGTAGGAGACGTGAATTTCGTGAAACCATTGATGCACATATATCAGCATAAGGATCTTTGTGAAAAACTGAATAAGACACCCCTGAAAAGATTTGATTACAACGTGTTTGTTGAAGACATCAACAGCGGATATGACACGCTCATGAGCCACATGCCCGCTGCTAAGTTGGAATGCGTTGAAAAGTTAGTAACCCTGGATGAATTAAAAGGACTGTTTGAAGGATCATCAGCAAACAGTCAAGTTTATAAAGGCTTCAACATACCTGTTTTCAAATCACTTGAACTTGGGAACTACGAGCTGAACAAGGCATTCGCGGGTGCAAATGCTGCTACCGTTTTACCTGCAGAAGTTCAGAAACTATTGGGATTGCCTGCCAAACACAAACCGTATATTGGAGCATATCCTGTTAAGTAGTCCGGAGAAGGATCTGAGGTGGCAACATGAGTGAGGGCCAGCTGAATATTGAAGACTTTTTATCCAGAAGCAGGGAGTGTCCGGTAATCGATGTCCGGTCTCCCGGAGAATTTGAACACGGCCATATTCCGGGAGCAATCAATATTCCGCTCTTTAGTAATGAGGAAAGGTCAGCGGTTGGAACACTCTATGTGAACAGGGGATCTACAGATGCCATAATGAAGGGACTGGAAATTGTCGGCCCCAGAATGAAGGAATATGCTGAATTTGCATTACGCATTGCTCCCCGCCGCGAGGCCCTGATGCATTGCTGGAGGGGAGGGATGCGGAGCAACAGCATGGCCTGGCTTTTTAATACGGCAGGCGTTAAAACCTTTACATTAACCGGCGGATACAAAAGCTATCGCACCTATGTCAGAAATTACCTCTCGACTCCGCTGAAGCTTGTTGTTATTGGCGGAATGACAGGCTCTGGCAAAACCGATGTGCTTGAATATCTTGAATCACATGGCGAGCAAATTATTCATCTTGAGCGTCTTGCCCGGCACAAGGGTTCGGTCTTCGGAGGTGTCGGAATGCCATCGCAACCCACCACAGAGCAATTTGAAAATGATTTGTTTGCCCGGTTTGTGGAACTGAATTCATTAAGGCCTGTATATGTTGAGAATGAAAGCATACAGATCGGCCGGGTTTTTATTCCCAAACCATTTTTTGAGCAAATGTCCGCCGCACCGATAATCAACCTCTGTGTTCCTTTCGGTCGGCGCGTGTTGCAGCTTGTAAACACCTATACAAAAGGTGACCGGCAGCTGCTGGTTGAAGGCGTGAAAAGGATTGAACGCCGGCTGGGATTGGAAAACACAGCCAGGACCATTGAGCAAATTCAGAACGGCAATATGACAGCGGCAGTGGAAATTGTTTTGAAATATTACGACAGGATGTACTCACGAGCAAAGGAAATGCCAAACCGAAAAGTTACGGAAGTGGAAATTGAACAGGAAAGCATCCGTGAGATTGCAGAACGGGTAATTGCAATGAACAATGAACAATGAACAATTAACAATGAACAATGAACAATGAACAATAAATAGAAATGAATACTTCTGAAATCCGACTTACGCAATTCAGTCCGGGTGCCGGATGCGGCTGTAAGATCTCACCTGCCGATCTGAGTGAAATAATAACCAAAGTACCGGATAACTCGCAATTCAGGTCGCTGCTGGTTGGCTGCAATTCACGCGATGATGCTGCTGTGTATGATTTGGGAAACGGTGAGGCCGTGATCAGTACCACTGATTTTTTCACACCCATCGTGGACGATCCGTGGGATTTTGGCAGAATTGCCGCAGCCAATGCCATAAGCGATATTTATGCCATGGGGGGCAGACCGCTGATGGCTATTTCCATCCTGGGCTGGCCGCTGGCCAAACTTCCGGCTGTTATTGCGGGCAGGGTAATCGAAGGTGCCGCTGACCTTTGCCAAACGGCCGGAATACCTTTGGCAGGAGGTCATAGTATTGATATTTCCGATCCGGTATTCGGACTGTCGGTTACCGGCATTGTAAAAAAGGAGCATGTCAGGAGGAATAACACAGCTACGGAAGGGTGCCGTCTTTTTCTTTCAAAACCGCTGGGTATTGGTATCTATAGCACTGCATCAAAAAAGAACTATCTGAATAACGAGGATTACCTGGTTTCGGTGAATTGGATGACCCGGCTCAATGATGCCGGAAGCGAACTGGGAAAACTTGATTGCGTGAAGGCCATGACCGATGTCACCGGGTTCGGTTTGTTGGGTCATTTGCTGGAAATATGCGAGGGAAGCGGGTTAAAAGCCCGTCTTCGCTTCAACAACATTCCCGTTCTCGATAACCTGAAACATTACCTTGGGAAAAACTGCATACCCGGTGGAACCTATCGCAACTGGAAAAGTTACGGCACTAAGATTGGTGAACTGGATGAATTTCAGAAAATGGTGCTTGCAGACCCACAAACAAGTGGGGGATTGCTGGTGGCAGTGGCGGACAATGCACGCGAATTTGATCTCATGGCCGCAAAGTATGGGTTCAGGGAAATAGGCCTTCTTGAACAGGCCGGATCTGATCCGGTCATCACAGTTGAATAGAAAAAATAAAGCCCCGGTAATTCAATTGCAATACCGGGGCTGATGATATTTTGGTTATTCAACAACTATTGATTGCGCAGGCTTTTTAACATAGGCCTCTCTCTTGGTCAGAATAACCTGAAGAATACCGTTTTCATACTTAGCGGTAATCTTTTCTGAATCCACCTTGTTGCCTGTTTTGAATACACGGGAGGCACCCGAGTAATCGAACTCCTTCAGATTGAAATTTTCTTCACTGTTCTGCTCATCCTGCTTGTTTACGCTGATGTGCAAAAACCCGTTCTCATGTTTGATTTCAATATTTTTCTTGTCAATTCCGGGCAGCGCCATTTCAATCAGGTATTCCTGATCGGTTTCGGAAATATTCGCGGCCGGAACACGCTCACTGTTGCAACCACAATTGTTGTTGTTGCTATTGAAATGCCGCATGAGCTGATTGTAAGCTTCGCTTGAGTTCTCATCCCGGTTTGCGGAATTGTACGGACTGTAAAATCTGATGTATGCCATATTGTTGTGTTTTAATGGTTGTTAAAATTGATTGTTGAATGAGAATTTTCAATTTTTATGCCATTGCGATAAAGCAGACAATGTGGCAGTTTTTGGTAGATATATATGTCAATTCGGCATGATTGCAAGAACCAAGAAGCAAGAACCAAGAGTCAAGAGCCAAGAACCAAGAGTCAAGAGCCAAGACTATACGAATTGAATGACAAGCAGCAGTAGCAGTAGCAGTAGCAGTGCCTACAGCCTACAGCCTGCCCTCAGCACCTCTCTGGCCCTCGGCCCTTCGTTAAAAAGCAGGTCAATGGCACTCAGGTTGGGAATAAATCCGTAACGTTCCTGGAATACCTGCTGATAGGGTATGGGTTTAAAACCGGGATCGGGCATATTTAGCCTGTCCTTGGGATGTATGCTGTTCCTGAAATCAGCACCGTTGTCGTCATTTTTCTCAAAGGTGGTTGTAGGCAATGGTGTACCCGGTATACGGGTTGCTTTCAGAAGAAAGTTGAGCAAATCCATATTCCAGTCAAATAAAAACCGGGTTTTGCGAGTGTAGAAATTGTTGAAATCATCGGCATAATATTCATAAAAGGCCGAAAGCCGGTAGGCTGACTCGATGGATTTCAGGTGAACTTTCTGCCAGTTTGTGACATAGTCTATTTCAACCCCGGCAATGGGTATTTTATCGCCATGCATTTTCTTTATGGGAATTACCAGACATTGTTTGCCGTTGGCACCATATATATAGCAACGGTTGCGGAAAGATTGCTTCTGGTAATGTTCATGCTTTTCAATAAAGACATCGGCTCCGTATAAAAATTTGGAGAGGTATTGAACGGTCGGGAGATAGGCGGTGGAGAGGTGCAGGGACATTATTTATTTGATGATTTGATGATTTGATGATTTGATGATTTGAAAATTTGATGATTTGATGATTTGATGATTTGATGATTTGATGATTTGAAAATTTGAAAATTTGAGAATTTGAGAATCTGCTGATATACTGATGTGATAATTCTAATTGCTACAAGCTGAATCTTAAGGTCCTCAAAGCCTTTATGTCATTTAAGTTCTTTTTGTCCTTTTTATGCAAACACCGAACACCGAACACCGAACAAGGAACACCGAACAAGGAACACCGAACAAGGAACACCGAACAAGGAACACCGAACAA
>CAYTNC010000172.1:0-5582 GCA_964438935.1 uncultured Bacteroidales bacterium | reverse complement strand
GACGCAATAAATATTGGCCTATATATAATTTGAAAAATTTTACCCGGACAACAATTATTCTTAATATATGAAAGAAATTACCAAAGCACAGGAAGAAATTCTGAAAGCCCTTTGGGAGATAAAAGAAGGTGCTGTGAGTGATATCCTCGACAACCTTACAGATTCCAAACCGGCTTATAACACGGTGGCCACCGTTATTAAGGTGCTGGAAAAAAAAGGTTATGTTTCTCATAAAACATATGGTAAGACCCACGTCTACTTTCCGGTGGTTTCAAAGAAAGATTATGCCCAGCACATCATGAAGGATACTTTTAAAAACCTCTTCAACAATTCGCTGAATCAAATGATATCAGCCTTTGTTAAGAACAAAGAGGTAGGCCTTTCGGAACTGGAGGAATTAAAGGAAATGCTCGAAAAAGAAATAAGGAATAAAAAGAAATAATATGAAGTACATAATTATTGCTTCTGCCGGAATCAGTCTTTTTTATGTCTCCTATTTATTACTCCTCAGAAAAAAAGATGATTTCAAACTATTGCGCATTTACCTGATGGGCTCGGTTATACTGTCATTATTGATCCCACTGGCAAATTTCAAAATAAACACAGGAATCTCATTCCTTGAAAATGAACCGGAGCAGGTAATCATTCATTACACCGGCTCAGAAAATGCTTTGGTTAATGACAACATAACCGTTCCAACCAGCCTGTGGATAAACTTTACAGATTGGTTTTCACAACTGTCTGCACTGAATTGGGGAACACTCATTATTAATTTATATCTGATCGTATGTCTTTTTTTACTTCTCAGAATAGTCCTTCAGATTATTCTGCTGACAAATCAATACCTGAAATCAACCAAAATCAAGCATGACGATTGTATTTTATTATACAACGATCGTTTCAGCAATACCTTTTCATTTTTCAAATGGATATTCATTCAGAGAAATCAGGAAACTGATGATTTGAATCAAATGATAACACATGAAAAAATTCATGTCAGCCAGTTTCATTCTCTCGATTTGCTGGTTATGGAACTACTTACGGCCGTTATGTGGTTTAACCCGCTCATCTGGATGATGAAAAACTCGGTTCAACTGGTGCATGAATACCTCGCAGATGAAGGAGCATTAAACAGCGGCATTGATCCGCTCAGGTACCGGGTGCTTCTGCTCAATCAGGTTACAGAAGAAAAGCTCATCTGCCTTTCTTCAAGCTTTAGTTCCGCCAGGTCGCCTGGCAAGTATTCATTAATTAAAAAACGAATCATTATGATTACAAATAAAAAAATCAGCTCAAAAACAAAGTCGGGATTACTGGCTTTAATTCCTGTTTCCGCTTTTCTTTTGATATTAACAGGTAGTGTGAATGGTACTCTTGCACGGGATGCGAAGGATGTTAATTTAATCGGCAAAACAGCCATTCAGAATATTTCAGAAGATCCTGCAAATAATCCGGTGGATTTCGGAGAAACATTAACCGATACTGTATGGAGCAACCGAAGTGCAAAAGTTATCGTCAGGGACAATCCTGATGATACGGTGAAAACATCACATCACGATTGGGATGATGTAGAAGTGATTGGATATGGGAATCAAAAAAGTGATACAATTAATTTAGTTTCTAAAGGAAAAATTGAAGAAAATAATAAGTTGAGTGTTAGAAGGGCAGACGACAAAACATCCAAAGAACGCCTATTGAATGATGAAAATGGTAATAGGGATAACACAGCGGAAGATCTCATTGGAGAAGTAAAAATAAAAGGAAAATCATCTAATGTGCTTTATCTAGTTGACGGAAAGGAAGTCACTGATGTTTCCGGAATTAACCCTGACAACATTCAATCAATAGAAGTTAAAAAGAATGAAAATATCAGGAAATACAAGGATTATGATGGGGTTGTTATTGTTACGATGAAAAAAGAGGGAGTGAAGGAATAAATTGCATGGTCTGGCTTTGAGTTTGTAAGATCACATCCGACGCAGCTGTTCATGGAAATGCCGTAGAGACGCAAGATTTTGCGTCTCTACGGCATTTCCATTTGTCAATCTGTTGTTTACATGTGTAGCCTGCAGTTATTTCGCGGTGTTGGCACAGCCGTCCACTGAACTGTTATTACAAATTAACATAACCTCATCCAAAAGGAGAAATACATTTTATTTACATTAAAATCATTTTTATTGATATTATATTCATTATTATTGATTTTTATATTACTTTTGTTGAATAAAATATTCATTCAATGGACAAAAAAATGCCTGTATTCTGTCCGAGTTGCAATTCCGGATTAATGGTTAACAGTTTGCGTTGCGGGAACTGTGATACTGCAATTAGCGGATTATATGAACTTCCCGTTTTGCTTAAACTCGACGTGAAAGAACAGAGTTTTATTCTGGAGTTTGTCAGATCAAGCGGCAGTCTGAAAGTAATGGCAGAGAAACTTAAACTGAGCTACCCCACTGTACGCAACATGCTGGATGATCTGATCAGTAATATTGAAAAAATGCAACGCCATGTTCAGTAAACTCCTTAATCCGTTTGAATATATTGCCGGTATAAAGTCACTGGTTGTTGGACTCTTAATTATTGTATCCACATCGATTGCCGGTTATTTCAGCAATACTCATTTCCCTGATGTCATTTCGGTGAAAATCGATTGTTCATTTCCTTTATGGTACCTGCTCGTGCAAGGTTTTCTCAACTGGCTCCTGATATCAACTATTTTTTATATTGCAGCCTTAATCTTTTCAAGATCTGCAATCAGATTCATTGACGTATTCGGAACCCAGGCGCTTGCCAGGTTTCCATATTTCTTTGCTGCTTTCACGGGTTTTTCTGATACATTGAATGCATTCGGCCGGTACATTCTTTATACCTTTCTGCAACAAGGCGAACCAATTAATTTATCAGCTTTTCAAATTGCATCGGCAATAGTGTTACTGGTTATAACAATCCTGCTCACCATTTGGATGGTTGCACTGATGTTTCAAGCGCTTAAAGTATCGGCCAATCTGAAGGGAAAAAAACTTACCCTGATTTTCATTGCAGGCCTGATTATTTCTATTGTAGCCGGCAACATAATAACAACATTGGTCATTAAACACATTTTATAACATGAAGAAAATATTATTAACAGCAAGCAGCATGGTATTTTTGATCGCGCTTAATGCACAAATCACAGATACTTTGTCAATTCAGGTTGAGAATGCTAAAATTCACACCGTATTAACCCATCCGGCCGGTTTAACCGGCGCTCCTCTTGCCATTATAATTGCCGGATCAGGACCCACAGACCTGAATGGCAATCAAACAGCCTTTAAGAACAACCACCTCTTGTATTTATCTGATGCGCTGGTAGCTAACAATATAGCAACTGTGCGGTTCGATAAGCGGGGAACTGCCGGCAGCGCCTATCCGGGTTTTAAGGAATCGGATTTTCGGGTTGATGATCTTGCCAATGATGTTGCCGCCCTGATCGTTTATTTTAAACAAAAGGGATACAGTGACATTTATCTCATCGGACACAGCGAAGGTTCTTTACTTGGCCTCATTGCATCTCAGAACCTGAATATAAAAGGTTTTGTTTCGCTTGCGGGAGCAGGAAATACGGCAGACAGTATATTGAAAAAACAATTGAAGCCTCAGTGCCCTCCCGAATTGTATTCACAAGTAGAATCTCTACTAGATTCACTGAAAAATGGAATGACAGTAAAATCTTTTCCTCCTCAATTAGTTTCTTTATTCAGGCCGTCTGTTCAACCTTATCTTATTTCGTGGTTCAAATACAATCCTGCAAAACTGATAAATTCACTGAAATGCCCAGTTTTGATCTTGCAAGGCAATAAAGACATACAGGTTGATCTGCAGGAATCCGAAATTCTCGCAAAAGCCTCAAAAAATGGCAAATACACAGTAATAAATAACATGAACCATGTATTAAAGACAATTCCCGGCGACAGGCAGGAGAATATTGCCTCGTATACGAATCCTTCGTTACCTGTTAACGAGGAGCTGGTAAAGAATCTCGTTGAGTTTATCAAACAGAAATGAATGCTTTATTGGAGTCATTCACTTCATTTGCAGAGAAGTTTACAGCATGATGAGTCAATTGTTTATTAACACATATCTGATGTGAAAATTTTTTAATGGGAAATCGATTTGAAAAAAGCAACTTATCAAACTTCCAACCATTGAACATTTGCATGCTATTACATCATTAAACCAAACAATATGGAAACAAAAACTTACAGGCAATTTGGAACATTTTCAGTTATCGTTATGTTGCCGATTGTGCTTGTTTTTATCGTATTAATGATTAATTCCGGCATATCTGCAGACCCTGTTACAATAATTCAACTATTTGTTATTGTAACTCTGCTTATTTGTTTGTTAATTTTCTATCAGCTTAAAATAAAAATCAATAGCCAATCCATTTCATTCAGACTGGGAATTGGTTTATTAGGCAAAACATATAAAATCACAGAAATAAAATCGTGTAAGGCTGTTACAAATTCCGCCATAAACGGAATAGGAATTCGGATGCTTTCAAATGGTTGGTTGTATAGTGTATCCGGGCTTAAAGCGATTGAGTTACAGTTTATTAATCGCAAATCTGTTGTCAGAATTGGTACTGATAAACCTGAAGAGTTAGCTCAATTAATTAGCACATTAATAAACAAAGAATGTATTTCCGATAACGAGATCTTACAGGAAAAAAGACTATTTAATCCGATGTGGATGGTTGCGATATTGTTGTTCCTACTGCCAATTACATTGTTGATATCGGGTAAAGAGGAAACCAAAATTGTTACAAGCCATAACGGATTGACCATTGGAGGTTTATATGGGTTGTCAATAACATTCAACGATATGATAAAAGTTGATACGGTAAGTGTACTCCCTCAGGTCAGGCTCAGGACAAACGGATATGCTCTTGGGAAAGCCCGCATAGGCAATTTTAGATTAACCGATGGAAGCAATGTCAAACTTTTTGTAAAGAATGGATTCCCCCCTTATATATTGATTCATTCAAAGAACAACAAACCGATTTATATAAACTATCAGAACAGGCATAAGACGATTGATTTATTTAATAACCTGACAAAAGATAAGAATTAGCTGAATCAGGATATAACCTTAAAAATATTTTCATTCACTTATTGTTTCCAATAGTTTTAAAATTACAGGTTTGCGTCACCTGTAACATGAGGCATATAACCCTCATGATTCCTATAACCTTTTTTCTTTTTGTACTATATTTGTATGAGTTTGTTGAAAACAAAATGCCATATGGAAAAGAGAAAACTGGGAAATTCCGGAATTGAGGCATCTGCAGTTACATTCGGAGCCTGGGCTATCGGTGGCTGGATGTGGGGTGGCGCAGACCGTAAGGATGCCGTTGATGCCATCAGGGCATCGTATGACCTTGGAGTCACCTCCATTGATACCGCACCTGCATATGGCCAGGGCTTGAGTGAGGAAATTGTGGGTGAAGCCATACAGGGAATCCCAAGGGACAAAGTACAGATTTTAACCAAGTATGGTTTGAGATGGGATGTGAAAAAGGGAGAATTCTTTTTCAAAAG
>CAYTNC010000171.1:0-5597 GCA_964438935.1 uncultured Bacteroidales bacterium | reverse complement strand
AACATTAGTGTAGACGAACTTTTTTGGGGAAAGTTCGTCTATATTCACTATATGGGATAGTTTGTTTGATGGGTATTTAATTTTACTTTTTGCATAGCCATACAATATGTATAGCAAGTCCAAATCTTCCAGTAGGCTTTTTATTTGATTTGGGCCACCTGTTGAAATATGGGTATATATTTGTGTTGTTTTGATGGATGCATGTACCATTTACTCCCGTATATTCCTTAGATCTATTCCATGCTCCAACAATTGCGTTCCAAAGGTGTGCCGCAATGTATGTACGGTAACCCTCTTTGTAATACCCATTATAATCAATAGAAATGGCTTTCATTTTGGGTTTGTTTCTTTGAAGGCAAAAAGTTCGTCTATATCATAAAATAGGTAGGATATACGAAGTTTTACCGGACAAATTCTCAGGAGGGTAAATTTGGTTTTTTCGCTTTATTGCACACTTCGTGCACCTCAACCCCATTTACTAATTCCCGATGCATATCCTTTCACTACCCTATCAGCTACAATGAATGTGGACTGAATACAATTTGATCGCAGACATTTTTAAAATATCTCTTCGACTTCTTACCTTTCAAAGGTAACAAAAATCTAGATTCCAGATCAATATAAAGTATCCGATAACATTTTTATTTGCTGTCTAAATGATTTTTTAGATAGGCGCAAGTACTGACCACCCCCATAAAACACCCCCCACTGAGCGTTGAGGGGTGATGATACCCCCGTCAACTTTTCTATTTATTAATATTTTAACCTTATTTATTATGGTAACAGTAGTAAATTATTCAAAACGAATGAATTCCGAAGGTGAGGAATTCTTTACGTTGATTTTGCAGGGTGATCTTGAGCTTGTAAGATCCCAGCAAACAGGCAGGTTTTATGCTACAACAAAGAAAGCGTCAATTCCATCCACTTTTGACGAACTAACCTGCAAAAATCTTATTGGTCAGCAACTTCCTGGTAGCATCAAAAAGATTGAATGCGATCCTTATGAATTTGCCATTCCGGAAACAGGTGAAGTGATCCACCTTGCCCACAGATGGGAATATTCAAGAGAAGCAGCAACTATGGAAGAAACTGTTTTCGAAGGTGCATTGGAAGCTGTGCATGAATAATAAACCAGGGGAGGGGAATGCTCCTCCCCATAAACTTTTCATTATGGAAATACACATTGCAGAAAGATGCCAGGTTAAAATCAAACTTGGCATTCAGGGACCGTCAGGTTCTGGAAAAACCTATAGTTCACTTCTGTATGTGCAATCGCTGTCTCAGATCATTATACCATTTTGTTATCACCAAAAGAGAGCCCAAAGCGAATCATGCTTTTAACTACAACCTTTTAAAGCGCATGCATCATCCTTAAGAATTGACCTGTTTTTCGTTTGTAATTATAAAAAAATATGATTATTTTTGTTTATAAGAATAATGATAAAGTTCTTGAGAATGCAGCTTTATTCATAGTCAAACCGGCAGCTTATGTTTTAGGTGTGATATTTAAAAAATGACATGTGTAACAAACCCATATTATTTATTATTCATCATGAAACGTACGCTTACTTTATCAGCTCTGTTGTGGATATTCACACTCGTGTCTTTTGGCCAGGAACCAGGAATCCGGAGTACCGAAAAATTTAAAGTGCCCAAACCAGAACAACGTTTTCAGGCAGGCAAAGCCATCCCTAACATTTATGGGGTAGCGTCATTAGATCTTATTGAGCAACAAATTGATTATTCCTGGGACGAAACCTCCAACCAGTGGGTGAAAGGTTGGAGATCTGAATACACTTACGATATCAACGGAAAGAATACGCTACTTATTAATAGTATCTGGAACGGAACCACGTGGGAGGAAAGAGATAAAAGTGAATACCTCTACGATGCCAACGGGAACCAAACGCAACGCCTTTCGTATCTCTGGGACGAAACCTCCAGCCAGTGGGTGAATTGGTCGAAAGATGAATACACCTACGATGCCAACGGGAACCAAACTCAATTTATTCTTTATGGGTGGAACGCCTCCAGCCAGTGGGAAATAACTGGAAAATACGAATACACCTACGATGCCAACGGGAACCAGACGCAATGGATTTTATATTCCTGGGACGAAACCTCCAGCCAATGGGTGGCAGGTGCGAAAGATGAATACACCTACGATGCCAACTGGAACCGGACGCAATGCCTTTGGTATCTCTGGGACGAAACCTTCAGCCAGTGGTGGTTAAGGTGTGAATATAGATATGAATACACCTACGATGCCAACGGGAACCAAACGCAACGTATTGATTATACCGACGGAAGCCAGTATGATAAAGAAGAATACACCTATGATGCCAATGGGAATTTGACGCATACGGTTGAATATTACTGGGACGAAACCTCCAGCCAGTGGGTGGAAGATTATAAATATGAATTCACCTACGATGCCAACGGGAATGAGGCGCAATGTATTGAATATCAATGGGGCGAAACCTCCGGCCAGTGGGAGGAATATTATAAATCGATAATGTCTTATTCTTATATTAAAACAGGAATGAATCCGCCCGAAAATACGAATACTGTAAAAGTGTACCCAAATCCTTCAAAAGATTTCATTTATATTAACACAGGAACCAATTACCAAAACATGACTGATCATAAAATAAAAATTACCAGTCCTTCAGGGTTATTGGTTTTTGAAACCTTTATGGATCAGCAGCTATTTCAAATAAATGTTCATGATCTTGGACAAACGGGATTGTATCTGATTCAAATAATAGATAATTCAAATAATATTATTGATACCAGAAAAATAGTAATTCAATAACGATCATAAATAAGGAGTACTGTTTTATTCAATAAATAAAACAGTACTCCTTATAATAATCAGCGGCACTTCTGCCAACTTCCTTGACCTAGGTTCGACAACGGACTACAGATTTTAATGCCCGCTTTTGGCGGGCATTTTTGTTTTAATCTTTGAAGCCGGTTCGCTCCAAGCCATCAATCAGGTAAAAACTATTCGCACCTATCAGAAGGATCGGACTGCCCTTACCTTAAAGGGAGTGTCTTTGCCGTCGTAATGCTGTAAGCCGCCGGAAAAATGCTGATACCACACTACTGCGGAATTAACCTCCGAACTTGTCCAGTATTGTTCATTGGCAAAATTCCCCATTCCGGCTGATTTCAGATTTTTATACATAAGCGCCAGCTCGCCTTTTGAAGGCAGATACCAGTCATTATATATATCAATAGCCAAATCACTGCACATTCGGGCAGCTATGCCCGCCGTGGCGCATCCGGCAATAATATCAGCCGTATTGGCAGATCCGGTTCCCAAATCAGTTGATGTTGTATTGATCAGCGTTCCGTAACAACCCCATGACATACGTGGCTCCAGGTCAGCAGCCGCACATACCAGGCCATGCCCCAAACCGTCATTGTAGAAAACAATCCCGCCCAGGGCTTCCGTACCCAATTCATAACCTGAATTGAACATGACATCGCTTCCATAGGCGGTTCCTGCAGCATTGGTGGCATAGGCACGAACGTAATAGACTGTGTTCTCCGTCAGACCCTGGATGGATTCGGTAAATGAAGAAGTTTTGCTCCCGGTAATATCAGGTTCCGGATTCAACCCCCAGCACAATCCCTGCTCCGTTATGTATGCACCTCCGGAGCTGACAAGGGTTCCTCCGCCACTGGCGCTGACTCCTGAAATATCCGTTATGGCGGCAGTTGTAACGGTAGGAAGCACCAGGCTGGCCGGATTAATGCTAAAGGGCATATCATTTGAATAGGTTACATTTACTACATTGCCGGCTTTGATCCGGTAATGATAATTTTCATCGGTTTGCAATGAACCGATGGTGGCCGTGACATGCACATCGCCGGAACCTGAAAAGGGACTCTGCTCTGCCAACACCGTATTACCATAACTTTCTGTTGTACCCCATTCGAATTCTACAGTGGTCAGAAGATTATTGGCGTTCACGGTTCCGTTCAGCACAGCTGAAAAATTCTCAATTTCACTGATGCCTTCAGCAGAAGCACTTGGCGGTATAAGCATCTGGTTGGCAGGAGGCAGTTTCACGAATCCGCCACTACTCAGAAACAGGGTGTCATGTCTGATACTCAGTGTTTGCAGTTCATTGGTGACGGAACCATCGGTTTCTGTATAATTTGCAGCAGTTTTGGCATACAGGGCATAGGGAACCGTCAGTAATTGACTGGTTCCGGTAATGGTATAACTGGTACCGCCTGTGACATCTGTTTCCGTCTTTAGAAAAAAGGGCCCGTCAGCCCAGTTTATAGAGGCAATGGTTCCCGAAAGTACAGAACCTCCGCCTATCTCAAAGGACGCAAGTCCGTTGATATTGGTGTTTGCAGTTTGTATTTCAGAAAATACAACCGTACCTGAAACGGCATCATGCTGTAGGATACTGATTCTCATAGAAACCGGACTGTTTTTAACCAGTTCTCCCGCTGCATTTCTGATCACGGCCTGATAACTCATTTTTTCCGGTGCCTGAGCAAAAGAGCAAACCGTAAAAACGAGTGCCAGCAAGAAAGCAAGTAATTTCCTCATGGCAGTCTATTTTTTAATTACTTTAAAAGTCTTGATAATTGATGTACTGTTAAGAATTTGCAAATAATACACCGATGGGGGAAGCTTTTCAAGATCCAACATGGTTTCTTCCTGCACCACCTGATTTTTCAGAACCATCGTGCCGTTTGTATTCCACAGTTCATAAGTGAGCGATTCAGGATCGTGATTTTTTATCCTGAGCTTAGCAAATCCGTTGGATGGGTTGGGGTAAAGATCAAGTTCCACTTCTGATTCAGGGTACTCATTTATCCCAGTTACAACAAAAATCTCATAGGGTTGCTGAACACCCTCTGAAACAGTCCCGGTTGAACCCGTATGGGTCGTATAAAAAACCTGCCCGACTGAAAAACTAATTGATCCGTTGTCGCCAGAAAGATCGCCTCCTGAAGACGACATGACCTCCTGCGCCTGCAAACGGCCCAAACCCACCAATAAAAACAAAATCAATGGATATTTCATGGCTTTTAATTTATACTATTAAGTTAACAATTATTCGTGTGATTATTATACAATAATTAGAAATAATGAGATTGGGCAAAGTAATGGTGCTTTTCCTTGCAACAAGGCAATTTGCATGGTCAGGCATTGCCCAGCAATCAACCGAATCGACTGTAGGGAATAAGGGAGTTCATTAAGCCTTGACTGATTGGCTTGCAGGTTGCGTGTAACCAGCTGTTACCGGCAGGTATAATTAATCAACGCCAACCATTTAACTTCGACGCTCTAATAGCGCAACATCACGCCACATGTGATTCATTTTTCCAGGTTGTTCTCTAATCCCAATTGTTCTGAATCCATGTTTATGATGTAACCTGATGCTGCTTATATTCTCAGGGAAAATTCCACAGCTTTCATTCAATTGCCTTAGTTAGTTGTCCTGTGTTGCTTCCTCAATTTCCTTGTATTTCAATGCCGTTCCCCAGTAACGCATCAGCGCGCTGAGGGTTCCGAATACTGCAATAAGCACCAATCCCCATCCGATATCGGGTTGGTACCGGAT
>CAYTNC010000170.1:1597-5622 GCA_964438935.1 uncultured Bacteroidales bacterium | reverse complement strand
GCAGCAACAGCATTTTTATGGCCGAAAATACGCTGGTTGCCGCGTTTTTCTGCCCATCTGCCATTTCCATCCATAATAATGGCAATGTGCCTGGGAAGCCTGTTGCTGTTAATTTTCTCCTTTAATGCAATGCTCATCTGATCAATTATAGGCCGGACAATCGGCCACAAAATTAAAAAACTTAAACGTAATAAAAATACCTGCGAAAGAATACCAGTCATTATTATGAATCGGGGAATTTTTTCCCGAGGGATTCTTCAACCCGTCGACTCCGTCATAGAATGCCTTACGGAAGCTCCATTCTGCTCCGGCACTTACGCGCGAGGTGAGGTTCACTTTGATTCCAATACCAAGCGGAAGGCTCAGGTGGTTTTGCGCGTTGACCGTTGAACCCATGACTAAGTCTCCGGCAATTCCGGTTGAAATATAAGGCGTATAAGCCCATTTCCCGATGGTAGGCGTATAGGGCAGAAAGTTGAATTCCAGCTGAAGCGCAAGGTCGAGCAGGGATGTGCTGAATCGGGAAGGACTGTATGGACGGTCGGGATGCAGCCTTTCGGGAAAATCCAGATCATTGCCCGACAGGTCTGCAACAAAAGCATTGGCTCTAAGGGCATACCGGGTATTGATATTAAACCGGTAAAGTACGCCATAAGAAATTTTGGGTCTGTAGAAGTGCCTGCTCGGATTGATATCTCCCATATAGTAGGCGGTTCCCGCGAAAACGCCAAAATTGGCATTAGGTTGGGCAATTGTCATGCCGGATGCCAGCATGAGAATTAAACTTACAAAGTAACGCATACGTTTATTTTTGATTAACAACTATATGGAAATAAACGCAAAGTAATGGAATTTTAGCGCCTGAAATCACAATTAATCTTAAAAAAAGCTGAAAAATGCAAAAGCGCGGAAAACTGAAGTTTTAGAACCGTGCCCTTTTCCATTGTTTATCCATGAAAATTGGCAAGCCACGGCGCGATGTGGGGATCCGGTAGCTGAGGTTTAGCGTGGAAATCCAATATCCGTCCCAACGCTTGGACCAGGGAGTTTTGATGCCGTCCATAAAGTCGGTTAGCGATTGGCGGTAGCCGATTTCATAACCCAGGATCCATTTGTCGCTGAGAATGAATTTGAGCCCTGCTCCAACCGGAATTGCAGCAGTAATGCCCATGTTGGTTTTATACTCGTCAAATTCCCGTGGTTCAACCTTCAATTCAGGCTTGTACATGGTGGCCCCCAGACCGGCAAAAACATAAATACCCATAAGGGAATAATCATTAACCATCCCGCGTCTGTTAAACACAGCTGCAGAACGCAATAATCTTAATTCGGGCAGGAGATAATACTCGTAATTACCTGAAAATTCAACAAGCTGTGTCACCGAGCTAAAACCACGGACTTCATTTCGTGAACCGTCAAAGTCTTCTGTTTTGCTGTATCCGTAAATTAGAGAAGTTTTAACGGAAGTCCTGGGGCTGATCCGGTATCGAAGGCCGAGATAAACCGAAGGACGCGTGCTGCGGAAAGTAATATCTTTAATAAAAAGCAGGCTTGTTGCGTTGGGTGCCCCGCCAAGATCACTGTATACATTGGTGGTCCCTATTCCAAAAACGCCTTCCATTCTTTTCAGTTTCCATTGCTGTGCCGACAATGGCATGTTGAACAACAGGAAGGCAAATGCGATGAAATACCATTTAACCATATGCTACCTTTATGGTAAACAAAGATAGTAAAATAGTCATATAAAAAGCCAAATTTATTTCTCTTCCTCTACCAGGTCGACGTCAACCAGAATACGGCCGCAATATTCACATACAATAATTTTCTTGCGCGACCGGATATCCAGCTGCCTCTGGGGCGGAATCTGGTTAAAACAACCTCCGCAGGCATCACGTTCAACCGACACAACAGCCAGGCCATTGCGGGCATTTTTTCTTATTTTTTTATAGGCTGTCAGCAATCGCTCTTCAATGATTTGTTCGTATTCACCCCGCTTTTTCAGCAATTGCTCCTCTTCCTTCTGGGTGTCAGAGGTAATGTCTTCCAACTCCGACTTTTTCTGCTGAAGATCTTTTTTTCGTTCTTCAAGAACTTTCTGGGATTCGTCGATATATTCAGCTTTTTCCTTTGCCTGTGCAGTGAATTCCTTGATTCGTTTTTCGCTCAACTCAATTTCCAACGTCTGGTATTCGATTTCTTTTGATAAGGAGTCGAATTCCCTGTTGTTTCGGACATTATTTTGTTGTTCTTCGTATTTCTTAATCAGTGCCTTGGAATTGGTCATGTCGTTCTTTTTGCCGCTGATAGCCGACTCAAAGCTCTTGATCTCTTCCTGCAATTTCTCAAGACGGGTTTCCAGTCCGGCTATCTCGTCTTCCAAATCCTGAACCTCCAGCGGCAGTTCACCGCGAAGCGTTCTTATTTTGTCAATTTCAGAGTTGATTACCTGAAGTTTAAATAACGCCCTGAGTTTTTCTTCAATGGTTAATTCGGCTACTTCGGCCACATGTTTTACTTTTGCCATACCTATATATAATAAATCGGATTGGTTTTAATGCTTGAAAAACGGATTGCAAAATTAGGAAATATTTTTATAAGAATATCATAAAATATTTCAATTGTAAATTGTTCACTTTCAAAATGCCCGATATCAGCAACCAGGATGCGATCTTCCGCGTTAAAAAACTCGTGGTATTTTACATCGCCGGTTATAAACAGGTCGGCACCAGCCGCTATGGCTGCTGAGATTAAGAACGAGCCGCTGCCCCCGCAGACAGCAATTTTGCTGATGGGCTTATTTAGTAACCTGCTGTGTCTCAGGTAACGACAATTAAAAACAGTTTTCACCTGCTCCAGGAAATCGATTTCATTCACAGGTTGGGCCAATCTTCCCATCATGCCGGAACCCGCCAGATGAAATGTGTTATCAACCGGAAAAATGTCATAGGCCGGTTCTTCGTATGGATGTGATTTTAAGAGTGCCTGGATGACTGCTTTTTGATGTGCCGAAGGGAATATGATTTCAATTCGTGTTTCATTTTCCTTGTGAAGTTTTCCCACCTCACCAACATAGGGATTTGCCCCTTCCAGGGCACGGAAGGTACCCAGTCCGTTATTGTTGAAGCTGCAGGAATCGTAGTCTCCAATATGACCGGCACCTGCATCAAACAGTGCATTTCTTAACCTATCTGCATGTTGATCGGGTACAAAAGTTACCAGTTTTTTAAGTGCTTGCTGAAGCGGTGCAAGAATTGCGGGTTCAGCCAGTCCCAGTTTGCTGCAAATTTTATGATTCACCCCGTGAAGCACATTGTCGAGGTTTGTATGTGCACTGTAGAGTGCCATGTTGTTTCTGACGGCAAGCACAATAATTTTCTCAACCGAACTGCTTCCGGTAAGTTTACCCAATGGTTTAAAAATCACTGGATGGTGAGAAATAACCAGGTTAACTCCCAGGCTTATTGCTTCTTCCACAACTTCAACGGTAACATCAATACATAAAAGTGCTGCATTTACCTCCATCTCCGGATCACCAACGGACAAACCCGAATTGTCGTATTTCTCCTGGTATGCCAGTGGTGCAAACGATTCAAATGCCGATACAATTTCCTTAAGCTTCATTATTTCCGGTTGGTGTCCTTATTCCTGCTCCTGCCGCTGCCCATGCCCTGCTGCTCCTGCTCCTGCCGCTGCCACTGCTAAAAGGATTCCTTAATCTCCAGCAGCATGGCTCTGATCTGGGTGAGGGTTTTTACTACTTCGTAATTGTTATTCGTGTCTTCCCTGTTATCTTTCAGCTTCTTTTTAGCACCGCTCAGGGTAAGGCCCCTTTCTTTTACCAAATGGTAAATGAGTTGAATGTTATCAATATCCAGTTTGGTAAAGAAGCGGTTTCCCTTTTTGTTCTTTTTGGGTTTGATGATGTCGAATTCTTTTTCCCAGAAGCGGATCAGCGATGCATTCACCTTAAACATACCGGCGACTTCGCCAATGGAATAGTAAAGTTTCTCAACCTTTTTTTCTTT
>CAYTNC010000170.1:0-1497 GCA_964438935.1 uncultured Bacteroidales bacterium | reverse complement strand
GTTCTGTAGATGTTGTCATCGCGCTGCTGAATATCACCCATAACTGCTTCAATTTTATCAAGCTCCTTGTTAAACAGTTCGATATTCAGGTTCATTTCACTGATCTGCCTTTTGAGTCCTTTTTCTTTGGGTGAGTCAAAGGTGGCTGAGTAAATGAAATACCCAACGGTGGCATTCACAGCGAATATGAAAAAATAAGCCAGCAACTTCAGTGCTTTTTGCCGGAAGGAAGATTCAATCTTGTAATAGCTGAGTGATTCCGGATTGAATTTATACTTGATCTTGCCCATTGATGAAAGTATTTTGTAGTCGTCAATTATTCTCTATACTAGCCCTTTGTAAAATTTCAGCGTACTCTTCGTTGGTTAAGCTGGTATCGAAATAATAGGCAGGATTCACAGGTTTATGATTGTAAAGAACTTCATAATGCAAATGTGGCCCTGTTGCCCTTCCTGTTTCTCCCACAGTTCCGATCACCTGTCCTCTTCTGATTGGCGCTCCATCCTTTACCATGATGGATTCAAGATGAGCATATCTTGAGGCGAATCCGAACTTGTGGTTGATAACAATTTCGTTCCCATAACCTGTACGTGAATGGTTTGTAAAGGTTACAGTTCCGTCCCCGGTAGCATATACTTTTTTGCCAGGGGCAGCAACAAAATCAAGGCCGTTGTGTATTCTTTTAAAGAAATTGAATGGATCAGTACGAACCCCGAAGTCCGAACTAACCATGATCAGGTCGGTTTCAGAAACAGGTAATATAGCCGGAACATGGGTTTGTTGTTTGGAATGTTCCAGTGCTTTATTATATAGGGTATGAAATGAACCCGACTGGTTTTTCAACTGGCTGTTGAGGTTGTCAATCAGGTCATCAATCTGGTAACTCAGGTCATTCCTCACTGCCAGCCCGTTATCCAACGCCGATCCACCGGTACCAGCCAGCCTGTATGAATAAGAAACGGTGTCGATCTGAAGAATCATGCGGTACTGGTTGTCTTTTACAAAGATATCCTGCGCAAGCGATGAACGGATCTCACTCCCCTTATTCCAAATAAACTTCATTTGGTTTTGAAGCGAGGCTACTTGTTTTTCAAGAACCCTGGTTTCATGGGAATCAAAAACCTGGCTGAGCAAGAAACCGGCCAGCATGGCAAACGAAAAACCTCCAATAAAGAAGAAGAAAACTGTTCTGATGTGATGCCACCGGCTTACTGTGATTTCTTCAAATGTAAGCGTGACCGGATTGAAACGATATTTCTTCCTTCTAAAAATCAAGTAAATGCAACTAATTAATTATTAATGTGGTACGATATCAACAAATCTATGGGAAAAAAATTAATTTTGCAAATCATTTTCAATAAGATTTGTTAATTAAAAAACAATCGCACGTCAATTATTTATTAAAACTCGCATGAATTCTGTATTAGTTCGTCAAAAATTTCTTGACTTCTTCAGGGATAAAGCTCATGAAATCGTTCCGTCGGCACCTATGGTGAT
>CAYTNC010000169.1:1578-5654 GCA_964438935.1 uncultured Bacteroidales bacterium | reverse complement strand
CCCAAAAGGCGGGCCGACTGCAGCACGTTTGAAGCAATAAGCGGTTTGAATACGTTCAGTTCGAAATGCCCGCTGATGCCCCCAACAGTAACTGCCACATCGTTCCCGATAACCTGTGCGCACACCATGGTTAGTGCTTCAGGTTGGGTGGGATTCACCTTGCCGGGCATGATGGATGATCCGGGCTCGTTGTCAGGAATAATTATCTCTCCTATCCCGCTACGGGGACCGGAACTCAGCATGCGGATGTCGTTGGCAATTTTCATCAGTGATACAGCCGAGCGCTTCAGAGCACCGCTCAGCTCCACCATGGCATCGTGTGCGGCAAGTGCCTCAAACTTGTTGGGAGCGGTAATAAATGGCTTGCCGGTAAGTTCCGCGATCTTTTTTGCAACCAGCACATCGTATCCTTTTGGCGCATTCAGTCCGGTTCCCACTGCCGTACCACCAAGTGCCAGCTCCCGAACCATTTCAAGTGCATTCTTTACGGCGCGCATGGAATTGTCGATCTGCTGCACATATCCCGAGAATTCCTGGCCCAACGACAGCGGGGTGGCATCCATGAAATGGGTGCGACCGGTTTTAACAACAGGTGCGAAATCTTGTGCCTTCTGGTTGAGCGTGTCTCTGAGCTTTTTCATCCCGGGCAGGGTAATACCTGAAGTGAGCAGGTAGGCTGCAATATGCATGGCCGTTGGGAATGTATCGTTTGACGACTGTGATTTGTTGACGTCGTCGTTGGGATGCAGCACTTTCTTGTCATCGGTAAGTGATCCGCCCGATAACACATGTGCCCTGTAGGCAATGACCTCGTTCACATTCATGTTCGACTGTGTACCCGATCCGGTTTGCCATATTACCAGCGGAAACTCACTGTTCAGCTTGCCCTCAAGAATCTCGTCACAAACCCGGGCAATCAGATCACATTTGTTTTGCGGCAACACGCCCAGATCGCAGTTTGCCAGCGCAGCAGCTTTTTTAAGGTAGGCAAAGGCCCTGATAATCTCATGCGGCATGCTGGCTTCCGGTCCGATTTTAAAATTATTCCTCGAACGTTCGGTTTGGGCACCCCAGTATTTATCTGCAGGAACCCTTACTTCTCCCATGGTATCGTGTTCTGTGCGGTATTCCATTGTTGAATATTTTATGTTGCTATTTTCCGGAAAATTCCATCAAAAAGGCCTTAATGAAGGCATTGATATCGCCGTCAAGCACACCCTGTGTGTCAGAAGTTTCATAATCTGTTCGCAAATCTTTCACCAGCCTGTACGGATGCAATACATAACTGCGGATCTGCGAGCCCCATTCGATTTTTTTCTTATTGCCCTCTATTACGGCCTGTTTTTCCATCCGTTTTCTGAGTTCAATTTCATAAAGGTGCGATTTGAGGATGCGCATGGCATTCTCCTTGTTCTGAAGCTGCGAACGGGTTTCGGTGTTGTCAACGGCAATACCTGTGGGTAAATGCCTCACGCGCACTCCTGTTTCCACCTTATTCACATTCTGTCCGCCTGCACCGCCCGACCGGAAATAATCAAACTCAATGTCGGCCGGGTTGATTACTATTTCTATTTCATCATCAATAACAGGGGAAACAAAAACCGAGGCAAAAGAGGTGTGCCTCTTGTGGTTGGAATCAAAAGGAGACAACCTTACCAGCCGGTGTACGCCGTTCTCGGCCCTCAGGTAGCCGTAGGCGAAATCGCCTTCAAACTCCAGCGTAACAGATTTTATTCCGGCATCATCCCCTTCCAGGAAGCTTACTTCGCGGACTTTGTAATCGTTTCGCTCACCCCAGCGTATGTACATGCGCATCAGCATCTGAGCCCAGTCCTGGCTCTCAGTTCCGCCGGCTCCCGAGTTAATCTTCAGAATGGCACCCATCTTGTCTTCGTCATTCCGGAGCATATTCCTGAATTCCAGGTCTTCCATCACAGACAGAACGGACGCATAATTGCTGTCGACCTCCTCTTCGGTGGCTTCTCCCTCCTTGTAAAAGTCGAATATCACCCTAAGGTCTTCTATTTCCTTGCCGAGTTTGTGAAAGCCGGTGGTCCAGCCTTTTAATAAAGAAATTTCCTTAAGTTTCTTTTCAGCAACTTTGGGATTGTTCCAGAAATCAGGAGCTTGTGTCTTCTCTTCTTCTTCTTTGATCAGGGCAATTTTTTTGTCGATGTCAAAGATACCTCCCCAGGGCGCTGGTGCGCTCTGTTAACTCTTTAAGTTGTTCAATGGTGATCATGTGTTGGCGTGGTTTAAAATCAAGGCGACAAATGTACGAAAATACGGTGATTAATAACCTGCCTCACCCGCTAAAATCCGCTCCCAAAAAATCACGCATCACATCCATCTCGTATCCGCGTGATGATCCGTACCTTGCCAGCTTGGCCCAAATTTCGCGACTGGTGCCTTTCAGTGTTTTGCGTTTCTTATCCAATTCTTTGGAAATCATTTGCCTGTATTCCTGCTCATCAATCTCTTTCAGCGCCTGAGCAGTTATATCCTGACTGATTCCCTTGTGATTCAAATGAAACCGGATCTTAACAGTACCCCAGTGATCGAACCGGATCTTGTCTTTTACAAACGCAGCAGCATACCGGTTTTCATCAATGAAGTGTTCCGCTTTGAGTTTTTCAAGTATTTCTCCCTGTTTTTCCGGGGCAACGCCCCATTTTTTCATAAGCGCAATTGCATCGGCAGGCGCTTTCTCCTGCCGGCTGCAGATATCCTGCAATTTAACCAATGCTGTTACTGTTTCCATTGTTTGCTATTTTTTTTCCTTTTGCCATTCGACTTTTTCCTCCCAGGTCGCGCTTTACCTCAATCGCGTACAATCCGGCATTCTTCAACAGTTTCACTACTTCCTGCGGAAATTTTTCATTGATCTCGAGGTAAAGCGAACCTCCGTCATTCAGATACTTCCTGGAGAGTAAGGCAATACTCCGGTAATATTTCAACGGATCATCATCAGGCACATACAAGGCGGTGGCAGGTTCATAGTCAAGCACATTCCTGCGCATGAAGGCTTTCTCCTCTTCCCGCACGTATGGCGGGTTGCTGACCATCACATCAAATTTACGTGGCAGGCTGGAATATCCATCCAGCATATCAAAATTAAAAAAATCGATTTCAACCCCGTTAAGCTGTGCGTTTTCACCGGCCACTTCCAGTGCTTCCTTTTGAATATCGCAAGCCCAAACCCCGGCTCCGGGTAACCTGGCTGCCAGCGTAACAGCAATGCATCCGCTACCGGTTCCAATATCGAGTATGCTTACCTTTCGGGCACCTTCCTGCCTGATGATCCAGTCAACCAGCTCTTCTGTTTCGGGTCGCGGAATCAGAACCCTTTGATCTACCCTGAACGGAAGACCATAAAATTCAGTTCTTCCCAGAACATACTGCACGGGCTCCCAGTTTCTGAGCCTGGCCAGCATCTGGTTGAAATTTTCAACCGCTTCTGCAGAAATTGGCTCGTTGCTTTTCAGAAGAATGTCAATTTTGCTGTAATTTAGCAGGTGTTCCGAAACCAGAAAGAAGATATTTCTGATCTCATCCATGGGGTAAAAGGCTGACAGCCCGGTCGTAAACTGGTTCTGAATGTCGGCAAGAATTGCAGGATGTTCCATATGGTAAAAATAAGAAAAGAAAGTGACTGTCGAAATTCAACATAAGTTATATATGAGACGCTGCCTTGATCTGGCGTCACTGGGTCTTGGATATACTGCCCCAAATCCGCTCGTTGGATCGGTAGTTGTATACAACAACCAAATTATTGGCGAGGGTTATCACAGGCAAATAGGCGGTCCCCACGCAGAAGTCGATGCAGTGAATTCCGTTAAGGACAAAAGCCTTCTCGGAAAATCAGTGCTTTATGTAAACCTGGAGCCTTGTTCCCATACCGGAAGAACACCTCCATGCGCCGATATGATCATCAGAACAGGAATTCCCGAAGTGGTAATCGGTACGGTTGATCCAAACCCCCTGGTTTCAGGAAAGGGAATCGGCATGCTTGAACAGGCAGGTGTAAGGGTAGTAAAAGGAGTTCTTGAAAAGGAATGCATTGATCTGAACAGGCG
>CAYTNC010000169.1:0-1478 GCA_964438935.1 uncultured Bacteroidales bacterium | reverse complement strand
GCACCATCGTATTCAACGCGCTGCGTGATTACAGTGAAGGCCTTACCTCCTATGTAAGAATCGACTATTCAAACAGCATTCTGAAACAGGCACTGGGCTATATGTACGATAATAAAATACAATCGGTTTTTGTAGAAGGCGGACGGATGCTAATCAACAGCTTCATTCAGGAAGGGCAATGGGACGAAGCGCGGGTTTTCAAAGGCAAGATTTTGTTTGGCGGTGGTGTTGATGCACCGGCAATACCCTCCGTTAAGCCCGAAGAAATCTTTATCAGGGAAGATTTGTTGATGATATACAGAAATGACAACATAATGACAGCCATGAAGAAAGAATAAAATTCATACTTCCGTAAAACAACCTATTCCGATTTATTTCGTATTCTATTCATCAGTTGAGTTCATTCAAAATTTTGATTCTGAGCGTATCCGAATCTCTAATAACAAAATAATACCATATAGGGATGAAAACCAGTATCCAGCTTGCCATTTTTGTTCTGGCTGTTTGCCTTTCAAACAGCCTTCATGCACAAAATGCACGTCAGTTTTATAAAACAGGCCTTACCTTTGTTGAATCAGGCAACCACAAGGATGCCATCGACCAGTTTACCAAAGCCCTTGCCATTGACCCCGAATATGCCCAGGCCTACGTGGAAAGAGCCAGGTCGTATGAAGCCATTGGCGACCTGCAACATACTGCCGATGATTTGAAACGCGCACTTACTTTTGAACAGAAGGAACCCGAGTTGTATTTTGATGCAGCACGTGTCAATTTCGCACTGGCTAATTACCCGGATGCGCTGGAACTGGTAAATAAAAGCATAGTACTCGACAAAAAATCGGAACCTGCATTCAGGCTGCTTGCCCGGATACAAATGGCCCTGGAAGATTTTTCGAATTCACTGGTGTCCATCAATAAGGCATTGGAACTGAAAGACAATGCCGAAAATTATTTTTACCGCGGACAGCTGTCGGAAAAGATGAAAAATTACAACCAGGCCGAAACGGATTATAAAAATGCACTTTCCAGAAATAATAAGTATGTTGAGGCTTACCTTGCACAAGCAACATTGCGGCTGCAGATTAACAAGCCGCAGGAGGCCATGGAAAGCTGCAATGCCATGCTGAATCTCGACGCCAACAACAAGGAAGCCTTGCTCATCCGCAGCAGGGTTTATGCAAAGCTTACCGAATACCCCAAAGCCATTGACGATCTTTCGAAGATCTTGTACAATAACCCCGACGACAAAGAAATGTACCTGATCCGGGGCACCTATTACCAGGAATTCACACAGCACCAGAATGCCATCAACGATTTCTCACGGGCATTGATGATCGATAAAAATCTGTCGGAAGCCGTTTATAAAAGGGCTTATTCCTATGAGCAGGTTGGTGATTTCAAGTCGGCCATTAAAGATTATGAGTCGCTCACCCATCTTTCCGCTGACGACCTGGTTGCCCAAAAGCACCTGAATCAGG
>CAYTNC010000168.1:0-5655 GCA_964438935.1 uncultured Bacteroidales bacterium | reverse complement strand
GCTGTTGGCCTTTAGCTGTTGGCTTTTTGCTAATGGCTAACGGCTAATGGCCAACGGCTTATATTCTACTCCCATGATTGAAAAACTAAAAACGATCTGCGACGGCACTTTCGTCACCTTCCTGGGCATTGAATTTACCCGCTCGGGCAGTGATTTCATTGAAGCCACCATGCCTGTTGACAACAAATTACAGCCCATGGGACTCCTGCATGGTGGAGCATCGCTGGCACTTGCCGAAACCGTTGCCAGCGGAGGTTCCTATTTATTGGTGGATCATGAAAAATATGATGTACTGGGCCTCCAGGTATCGGGCAACCACATTTCAACCGTCAGTAAGGGCAAGCTATTTGCCCGTGCCGACATCATTCATAGGGGGAAAACCACCCATGTTTGGGATGTGAAAATCAGGGATGAAAAAGATAAACTTATTTCCGTTACCCGGGTTACTATGATGGTTGTTAAGAAGAAATAACAGTTCTCAGATGCAGTATAAATTCCAGAACAGAAGTAAAATTGACCATGCCCTGAAAACCTGTTTAAGCCGGCAGGTACATTTTGCGGCTTACAAATTACCGGGTGACAACCCCGTTACCCTGATCATTCAAAAAGACCCGGAGATCAAGCCCATAAAGGACATCAAACAAAAGTTGCCTGACAAGGGATTTCTGATTGTACCCTTTTCCACTGCGGAAAACAATGCATACCTGATCCGGCCCGACATCATTTTTCGTGAAGGGTCTGATATTGGCGAACTGGAATACCTGAATCAGGTTTCCGAAAGGCATCCTTGTCATACCGGCAATCAGGAACCCACAGAAACCAACCGGAAAAAATATCTTGATCTCATTCAGCAATCTATTGAGAAAATTAGCGCAGGCGATTTTGAGAAAGTAGTCTTATCCAGGGTGAAACCGGTTGAGGGTAATTTTTCTGCAGAATTATCTTCCGTTTTCCTTGCTTTGTGCGAGACGTATCCCCATGCTTTTGTTTACCTGTTTCATGTTGACGGGCAATGCTGGACGGGTGCCACTCCCGAACCTTTTGTTTACAGCACTGAAGACAGCCTGAATACAGTATCTCTTGCCGGAACAAGGCCTTTCAGCAATGAAAACCTGGATATCGACAACTGGAATCATAAGGAAAAACTGGAGCAGGAATACGTAACCAGGCATATTGAACGCACATTGAATAACTATGGGGTTTCAACCTACTCCCGGAAAGGGCCGTTCATAGCCAGAGCCGGAAACCTGGTTCATTTGCGAACCGACTTTTCTTTTTCGGCTGCCGCTTTAGGCAACCGACTGCCATCTCTGATACATACCTTGCATCCCACTCCTGCAATCTGCGGCATGCCTGCTAAAAGTGCGCTTGAATTCATCAGGAAACATGAAAACTACAATCGTGAGTATTATACCGGGTTCCTGGGCCCCGTAAGAATTGATGACCTGCTCCAGCTTTTCGTCAACCTGAGATGTATGAAAGTTTGGGAAAACAAACTGATTCTTTATACCGGAAGCGGTATTACCGATGAATCCATTGCTGAAGAGGAATGGGAAGAAACCGAGATCAAGGCAGATACCCTCCTTACGGTGCTAAATAAAATCAAATAAATGATCCACTCCAAACAACATATAGCTGACCTGCCGGCAATATTAAAGCAAAAGGGACTTGAGCATGTGGTGATTTCACCCGGATCACGAAGCGCCCCACTAATAGCTGCCTTTTACCAGGTATTTGGAGAGAACTGTATGAGCATAGCCGATGAACGCAGTGCAGCTTATTATGCCCTTGGGATAGCCCTATATACCGGTAAGCCTGTTGCCATCATCTGCACTTCAGGTACGGCCGTACTGAATTATGCCCCTGCCCTGGCCGAAGCTTATCATCAGCAGGTCCCGTTGTTGGCCATAACTGCCGACAGGGCACCCGAATGGATCGATCAACAGGATAACCAAACCATCAGACAGCAGAATATTTACCGGTCCTTTGTAAAGAAAAGCTTTGAAATGCCCGTGGCCATGATATCTCCGGATAATCTTTGGCATGCCCACCGCATGACCAACGAGGCATTTGATCTGTGCCTGGCTCCATGCAGGGGCCCGGCGCACATCAATATACCGCTGGCAGAGCCGCTCTACGACGAGTTGCCTCCGGTTTCGGAAAATCTGCGTTTAATTGACCTTGTCATTCCTGTAACAAAACCTGTATTACCCGCTGAACTGGAACTTGAATGGAATAACGCAAAAAGCATCCTGATCATACACGGGCAGGACACACCCGGCTCGGAAACATCCCTTGTTTTACCTGCCCTGATGTCAGATCCCCGTGTGGTGATCCTGGCCGAAAACATAGCCAATATTCCTGCTTCCGGTATCATTTCCACGTCCAACCTGGTGCTGTCAAATGCCCGGGGTAACAGTCCGGCCCACCCCGATCTGGTCATTCACAGTGGCGGACAGGTGGTTTCCAAAGCACTTGCAGGATACCTGCGCAGGGCAGCACATGTGAAATTGTGGCGGGTGGGAACCCACAACACGCTGATCGATACGTATAAACAAGCATCCCGAACTATTCAAGTCCCTGCCCATGCGCTTTATCATACGCTGGCAAACCTGCTGCAAAAGGGGAAGCAAAGCGAGTGGTCGCGTCAATGGCATGAACTTGCTGAAAACACCCGGTTAAAGTTCACCGAAACCTTATCTCAATTGCCCTTTTCTGATTCTGTTGTATTTGGACATTTGATTTCATCCATTCCTGATGATGCGCTGGTTGTTGTTGGCAACAGCAGTGTAATCCGCTATTCGCAAATGTTCTCCTCCAACCCATCGGCTCAATATTACGCAAACCGGGGTGTTTCGGGTATCGATGGCAGCCTTTCCACCGCATCGGGCATTGCCCTTGCTTCGGGTTTGCCAACACTGGCTATACTGGGCGATATCAGTTTTCTGTACGATTCCAACGCCCTGTGGAACAGGGATCTGCCAAAAAATCTGCGCATTGTTGTTATCAACAACCAGGGCGGCGGCATATTTCACATATTGAAAGGACCTTCGGAAAAACCGGGATTTAAAAAACTGGTTGAAGCACACCATCCGGTAAATATTCATAAATTAGCAGAAGCTTACGGGTTGAATTACTTCTTTGCAGGGAATATCCCCTCACTGGCAGCTGTTTGGCCCGGTTTTTTGAACAAAAACCATACGGCATCCGTTTTAGAGATTGAAACTGACCCTGTAATCAGTGCAACAGCATTCCGCAGGTTGATGAATATGTGGGGCTAACAATATTTTTATGGCAGGCATGAGAAACTGGACCACCATTAAGCAATACGACGAGATCCTGTTCGACTACTTTGAAGGCATTGCCCGGATTACCATCAACAGGCCCCGTTACCGCAATGCCTTTACACCCGACACCAGCCGGGAGATGTGCGATGCCATGACCCATTGCCGCGAAAACCCCGATATTTCCGTTGTGGTACTTACCGGTGCAGGCGACAAGGCATTCTGCAGCGGAGGCGATCAAAATGTGAAAAGTTATGCCGGCTACATCGGCAAAGACGGGGTGCCCCGGCTCAACATCCTCGATTTGCAGAAACAAATCCGCTCGATTCCCAAACCCGTTGTGGCCATGGTAAACGGTTTTGCCATTGGCGGAGGTCATGTGCTGCATGTGGTGTGCGACCTGACCATAGCCTCTGAAAATGCCGTATTCGGACAAACCGGGCCCCGCGTTGGCAGCTTTGATGCCGGATTCGGTGCATCCTACCTGGCCAGGGTGGTCGGACAAAAAAAGGCCCGTGAAATTTGGTTCCTATGCAGGCAATATACTGCATCAGAAGCATTGGAGATGGGACTGGTGAACAAGGTAGTTCCCCTGGCTGACCTGGAAAACGAAACCATTGCCTGGTGCAAAAAAATGATGGAACACAGTCCGCTTGCCCTGCGCATGATCAAAGCCGGGTTGAATGCCGAACTCGACGGGCAGGCCGGAATTCAGGAACTGGCAGGCAATGCCACCATGCTTTATTATATGACCGATGAAGCACAGGAAGGGAAAAAGGCCTTTCTCGAAAAAAGAAAACCCGATTTCAACAAGTATCCCAAAATG
This sequence comes from uncultured Bacteroidales bacterium, assembly GCA_964438935.1. GTDB lineage: Bacteria > Bacteroidota > Bacteroidia > Bacteroidales > UBA10428 > UBA5072. Next base: position 1,545 of record CAYTNC010000168.1, on the reverse strand, counting down.
CCATGAAGCAAACCCTCGACATTTGGATTCATGCCTTTCGGCTCCGTACATTGCCACTGGCCCTGTCGAGTGCCATTCTCGGAAGCTTTTTGGCCTTTGCCCACGGCAATTTCCGGTGGCATGTGCTGATACTTGCTACAATTACTACTGTTTTCCTTCAAATCCTTTCCAACCTGGCCAATGATTACGGAGATGCCATGCATGGAACTGATAATACAAACCGGCTCGGCCCGCTGCGTATCACCCAGAGCGGACTGGTGAGCCGGGCACAGATCAAGAGGATGATTGTAGTCTTCGTGCTGCTGTCGTTGGTATCAGGCTCATTACTGATTTTTACCGGTCTGCAGCACATCAGCTGGAAAACCATTCTCTTCTTTTTTCTCCTTGGCTTGTCGGCCATATACGCAGCCATCAAATACACCATAGGTAAGAATCCATACGGATACATCGGTCTTGGCGATGTCTTTGTCTTTCTCTACTTTGGCATTGTTGGCGTGGCAGGTACCTTTTACCTGCACACGAATACTTTTGATCCCTGGATCCTGCTTCCTGCTTCGGCTATCGGACTGCTGAGCTCTGGTGTGCTGAATCTGAACAACATGCGTGACATAGAAAACGATACCATTTCAGGCAAGCGAACCCTGGTGGTTCATATCGGTATCCGGGCTGCCAAAATTTACCACCTGATGCTGATCCTGCTTTCCATAGCATTTAGTCTGATTTATACCCTGGTCCGGTTTCATTCTGAGTGGCAGTTTCTTTTCATCCTCACCTGTCCCCTTTTCGCACTTAACGTATTTGTGGTTATGAAAAATACGGACCCGGTGGAACTCAACCTGGAATTGAAAAAACTGGCTTTCAACACCTTTGCTTTTTCACTAACTTTCGGACTGGGGCTGATACTCAAATGATCCAGGCGAAATTAATCCGCCGCGAATTCCGGTTTCAGCGTCCTGCAACAACTTCACGCGGAACCTATCTGAAAAAAGAGGTGTATTTTATCATTCTCTTTTATGCCAATGATCCTTCCATCACCGGTATTGGCGAATGTTCCCTTTTCCCTGGTCTCAGCTTTGACGATGTAAAAGGCTTCAAAGAAAAGCTTAAACAAACTGTCGACCGCATCAACCAGGGAGAATACTATACCGATATGGACCTTTCCGAATGGCCATCGATCAATTTTGCGCTTGAAACAGCATGGAAGGATTTCCGGGCAAACGGATCAAAAATACTCTGGCCCTCACGGTTTACCGAAGGAAAAGATTCCCTGGGCATCAACGGACTGATTTGGATGGACAGCCGGGAAGAAATGATCAGACAGATCCAGACGAAAGTGGATGACGGTTTCACCTGTCTGAAAATGAAAATTGGCGCACTCGATCTGTATGAGGAACTGGACGTGCTAAAATTTATAAGAGATCGCTTTGATTCGGAAGAAATTGAGATCCGTGTGGATGCCAACGGGGCCTTTCATCACGGCGAAGCACTGGAAATGATTAAGATGCTTTCTGACTATGACCTGCATAGTATTGAACAACCAATTGC
>CAYTNC010000167.1:2481-5673 GCA_964438935.1 uncultured Bacteroidales bacterium | reverse complement strand
GTGCTTATTTCTTCCGAACCGCCAATATTGCCAATATAAACAAACCGGATGCCTGCCTGCTGCGCAATCAATTTTGCTTTCTGCAACACCTGAACCGGGGTGGGAGGCAATTGACTTAATTTATACATGGGCTGAAAACGAAGGAAGTGCAGCGGCGTATCCTGAAGTCCGCTCTGAACCAGCCAGTCACACATTTTTTTGATCATATCCAGATTATCGCTCCAACCCGGTATTACCAGGTTTGAAATTTCAAGCCATACGCCTTCTTCTCTGAAAATCTTCAGCGAGTTCAACACCGGCTGCAATTCTCCTGCATTAAGCTTCAGGTATGTTGAATTGTCGAATGACTTCAAATCGATGGTGGCCCCGTCAATTACCTTGCACAAATTACGAAGCGGTTTTTCGTTGATGTACCCGTTTGAAACAAGGACATTTCGGATGCCCTTGCTGCGTGCAATTACCGATGTATCGTATACGTATTCGTAAAAGGTTACCGGCTCCGAGTAGGTATAGGCAATGGAAATACAGTTGTACTTTGCTGTTTCCTCAACAACCCGTGGCGGCATCAGGTCGTAATTCCGGGTTTCTTTCGGACTTGCCTGCGAAATCGACCAGTTCTGGCAGTTCAGGCAGGCAAAATTGCAGCCTGCTGTGGCAATAGAAAATGATCGGGAACCTGGCAGAAAGTGATAAAAAGGTTTTTTCTCTATAGGGTCCACATGCATGGCACAGGGATTGCCATAGGCAATGGAATAAAGCTTATCACGGAAATTGACGCGGTTTCGGCATAGGCTTGTATCTCCGGGTTTTAATATACACTCATTCGGGCATAGCTGGCATTTCAATCCCCGGGGCGTTACCTCGTAATAAAAACACTCCTTGCTCCATTTCCAAAGGCTGTCGCGTTTAACCTCATCAACCCGGGGAAGAATGGTACTCATGCCTTCCATTTTGTTCATGCACGCTGCACCTGCAGCAGTCATAAAGGCACTTTTTACAAAGGTCCGTTTGCTGATTTTTGCTTTCATCTCACATGCCCTAAGCAAAGTTAGTGTTTTTACCAAAAAACAGCATCATCAGCAAACCGGCCAGTACTATTGCAGAAAGCAACATGCAGGTTGCCCACATCCCCAACAGGGGCAAAAGCAGCGTGGAAGTTAATAATATTCCCAATGCTGCTCCGGCCAGATCAATGGCATAAAGATTTGATGCTGTTTTGATGAATGAATTGCCTGCAAGCACAGTGGCTTTGTTAAAAGCAAGTCCCGACATAAAAGCAATAGCTGTTATCAGGGTGAACAGGACTATCTGAACGAGCCATGATAGCCATCCGGAAGAACTGGTTGCCATTATGAAAACGGCCGGGATCAAAGCTACCAGCACCATTATTACAACTTGCACCAGGGTATAATAGCGTTTGGTGTTGCTTCCCGGCTTGTTGCGAATCACGGCCCCACAGGTAAGCCCAAGCATGTATAAAGCAATGATAAGCCCTGTCATCTGGTAAATGTTTCCAAATAACGACTGGTATACAATCAGTACAAGAAATTCCGACGATGCACCGGCAAAACCAGTTGTAAACACACCTGCAGAATAAGGATTTGTCTTTCGGGCTGCAAACAACACGAGTGAGGAAATAATGATTGAGAGTACCCACAAAACTGTCGTCGACCTGTTGCCCTCTGACATGTATAGCCAGTACCTGATCTGGTGCATGTAGGCAACCGGGGTCAGGTCGGTATTGACAGATACTACAGGCTCTGATATTTCTGAGAGCAGTTGCCGGTTTTTGTAGAGCAGCAATTCATCATCAACAGAGTAGGGGGTTACATATATGTTTTCAAGGGTTGTTTGCTGCAACCGTTCTGCTATATTCAGTCCCAACGAATCATCAGAAGCCACGAAAAAATTCCTTCCACCGGGAATGATTTCCACACGGGCAAAGGCTTTTTGCAGTGTCTGAAATACAACCCGGTTTACCTCACGGGCTTCCGTGCTCATATAGTTTGCTGTTGAATTCAGCGATAGAGAGAAAATGCCGTGAGGAGTGAGCGCTCTTTTGACCTGCCTGAAGAAATCAAGCGTGTAATAGCGGTTCATCTGCGCGTTTGAAGGGTCAGGTGAATTGATAATGATTACGTCATACCGCTCTGTTGAATTACTGATTCGCCGACGGGCATCATTGGTATATATCTTCAAACCCTGAAAATCCGGTATGTTGGTGAATCTTTTTTCTGCCTTAACAAGCCAGGGATCTATATCGAGGTAGTGAAGTGTCCGCACCGAATTGTATTTGAATACCTGGGCCGACATGTCGGCAATTCCACCCGAAACGATAAGAACCTTCTCGGGAGCCTGATGTTGGAGCATGGCGTAGTGAACAGCTTCCTCGGCATGGTAGGGGTTGTTCGAAGAAAAAAGCAACAGGTTATTGCCGTAAAAATTAACCTGTGTGTTTGATTCGGTTACGGTGATATGTTGAAACGGTGTGTCGCGGATGAAAAGAATTTGCTCATTTTTGTAGTGCAACGATTGCAACCATAAATCTGCCGGCAGCAAAAACAGAAGCACAGCAACAACCATGCAGCCTGCAAATGCAATGGTTTTTATTATTTTGTTTTGAATTTCGGGATGGAGCAAACAGGCTGCAAAAAAATTACACAACATAGCCAGGCTGAGTACCTGAAATGTCCTGAATAAAAAGGCAAGCAGCAGACTGAATAGAATTCCGGCCAGCATGCTGCCAACAGATTCCCAGCCATAAGCAAGGGAAACGCAATTTGCATCCCTGCTTTCCGACAACAGGGAAGCCAGCCTTGTGAATAACAATCCGGTTACAAAGCAACCGGGAAATAAAAATACCAGGCAATATACCAGGGCAATGATCAACCCGCGCGTGGTGCCGGGAGGAAACAACAGGCTGTCAACTACACCGAGCAACCCCACCACAATTAAGGGAACAATTGCTTCAAAAACAAAAAGCCGCGAAATCAGCAGATGTTTGTTGACATGGAGAGAAATGCGTCGGGCGCATCCTGCTCCGGCTGCTGTCAGCAGCATCCACAGGCAAAAAATAAATCCCATAATGAGTTCATTACCCTGGAACAGGTTCAGTAATTCCCTGATCAAAACGAGCTGAACCAGTATGGACGTAAAACCGAGAATAAAAAGTGCGGCAATAATTCTTCGGGA
>CAYTNC010000167.1:0-2381 GCA_964438935.1 uncultured Bacteroidales bacterium | reverse complement strand
CCGGCAGGCGTCATCATATTCCGGGTAATGCGAAAAATCGGTACTGATAACAAACAGGTTCTTCCCGTTAAAATAGGGTTTCAGTGCTTCGGCAATTTTTTTGATGGTTGCCACCCTTTGTGTTCCAATGAGTATGGGAATGATCTGCAGGTTATCGCCATACAGGTGTTGCAGGAACGGAAGTTGCACTTCCAGGCTGTGCTCCTGCGCATGAGCTTCAGGCATTGACTGGAACACATCCTGATTTTCAGCTATCAGCTTCTGCGACAAAGGGATATTTACTTTCACCATTCCCAAGGGAGTGATGAAATGGCCCTGGCTATATAATGCGGCACCGTCATAGCTGGCACGGTGACTCGATCCGATAAGAAAAATGTTGTCGTATTGTGTTTCCGCAGAAAGCTGGTTAAAGGCTGAGGCAGCAACCACTCCCGAGTAAACATATCCTGCATGGGGCGAAATAACGGCAACAACGTGATTGAGTTTTTTATCAGGGGTGGCCTTCGCAAAAAGCCTGCTTATCTCTAGCTCCAATTCAACCCGGTTGCCCGGGTAAAATGTTCCGGCTACGGCAGGTTTCCGGTTAATCAGGCTGTCGCTTTCCATAGTTGTAATTTTTGCATTGGGCAATACATTATTGGGGTGGCGGGTGCTGCATTGCGCCCCGGGTAAAATCAGCATCAGGAAGAACAATGTGGTAGTTCCGGGTTTCATCAGGTAATATCCAATTATTCTTAAAATTACTTCAATAATAGCTAAAATTCAAGTAGTTTTTTGTGCAATTTTGCCCCTGAAATCTATGAATATGCCGAAAAAAGAGATAAGCTACCGGGTTGAGGCCAATGCACCACTGATGCAGTACCTGCTGCAAACCCTCAGTGATAGAAGCAGGGACAATATAAAATCGCTGTTACGCAACAAACAGGTGTGGGTTAATGGTAAAGCAGTGTCACAGTTCAATCACCCGCTTTTAACCGGTGATGAAGTAGAGATCCGGCGGGTACGGAAAACCGATTTGCCTCCGGCTCATTTACTGAAAATAATTTATGAAGATGAACACTTGATTGTAATCGACAAAAAATCGGGGTTGCTGTCGGTGTCAGATGGTCACGACCATGTTACTGCTTTTGGAATTATATCGGAATGGGTTAAACATGAGGATCCTCAAAACAGAATCTATTTGGTGCACCGGCTCGATCAGCATACATCCGGTTTGCTCATGTTTGCCAAAAGCGAAGAAGTACAGAATATTTTCAGAAACGACTGGAAAACCTACATCACCGAGCGAACCTATATAACTATAGTGGAGGGAGAGGTGAAAAAGGCCGAAGGGCAGGTTCGCTCTTACCTGTTAGAAAACCAGGCGCTGGTTATGATTTCAGGTCAGGATCCCTCGAAAGGCAAATATGCCATAACCCGGTACAAAACAGTGAAGACCAACAGCAGGTACTCGCTGCTTCACGTGAACCTCGAAACCGGAAGGAAAAACCAGATCCGCGTTCACATGCAAGACATTGGGCACAGTGTTGCTGGCGACCGGAAATACGGGGCTAAAACCAATCCTCTTGGTCGTTTAAGCCTTCATGCCATGGTATTGGCCTTTACGCATCCGATAACCCGCGAACCATTAAGGTTTGAGTCCGCTGCACCCCCGGAGTTTCTTCGGCTGTTTTCACAAACAGTGCGCCGGTAAGGAATAACTACTTTTGTTCATCTTCTACATGAGAAAATATGATAACCTATCTTAGGGTTGAGAATGCATCCCGGAATTGGGGCGAAGTTAAAATGTTCAGCAACCTGAGTTTCTGTATTAACGAAGGTGACAAGGTTGCCATTGTGGCACGCAACGGAACCGGTAAAACCACACTGCTGAATATCATTGCCGGAAAGGATAGTTTTGATTCAGGTGGGTTCTATATTAATAAAGACATCAAGGTGGGGTATCTTGAGCAGAATCCCCGGTTCGATTCAACGCTTACCCTGTTTGATGCTGTTTATGGCTCACCGGGAAAGCTGATGGAAACGGTACGTGATTATGAGCTTGCCTTACATGAACACAATCAGCAGAGCTTGCATGATGCCAGTGCCATGATGGATTTTCACCAGGCATGGAATCTGGAAAACAAGATCAGGCAGATGTTAAGCGTTTTCAAGCTAGAAGATGAATCCATGCTTGTCGGATCATTGTCAGGCGGGCAGGTTAAACGACTGGCTCTTGTTGTTGCCCTGATCAGCGAACCTGATTTCGTTATGCTTGATGAACCTACAAATCATCTTGACCTGGAGATGATTGAATGGCTTGAGGAATACCTGTTGAAATCGCGGATTACCATGCTTGTTGTAACGCACGATCGCTACTTTCTGGATCGGGTGTGTAATGA
>CAYTNC010000166.1:2253-5676 GCA_964438935.1 uncultured Bacteroidales bacterium | reverse complement strand
CTCACAATCCAGTTAAAATCATTGCTCAATACTCTTGATAGGCGCTATCCGCAAATATTCCGTAGTTTTATATTTTCTTTCAAAGTTAATAAAAACGCTCTTCACCTGCTCCGCTGTCATATCCATAACCGGACCTACCTCGGCCGGATCATAACCATTTTCATAAGCATACCAGAGCAGGTCCATCTGCGCGAAAGGAAGCTGGTAAAAGAACTCTTCCTGGCTTTGCTCAGCCGAATAGGTATCTGTTGTGGGTGTGCGATCAATGATCACCTGGGGGATACCCAGGTGTTTTGCCAATTGATATACCTGTGTTTTATAAAGATGGGCGATTGGCATTACATCAGCTCCTCCGTCGCCATATTTAACAAAAAAGCCTTGCTCAACCTCGTGTTTATTTGGCGTTCCAACTACTGCGTAATGAAGCCTTTCGGCATGATAATAGAGCATAGACATGCGGCAGCGCTGTTTGAAGTTCGATGCAGCTTCAATCTGTCTGAATTCAGCAGCAGGAAGTCGCTTCGATTGCTCATTCCCCTTGCTGTCGATAATGATCAGCGAAAACAGGGGTGGCAAATTGGTGAAAAGTCCTGAAGTTCTTACACCTATTTTCATTTTATAGGTGGCAGGATCATAGGATGGAAATACACTTTTTACTGCTTCATCACGTCGCTGATAGCACTCAAATCCATTAAGTGCACCTGTAATATTCTCGGTTATGGCCTTAACACCAAACTTGTCAGCCAGTTTTTGGGCAAACCGGGCGCTATCTCCGCTTGAATCCTTCTCCGGCAGCATGATCCCGAGAACATTATCAGGGCCAAGCGACCTTGCAGCGAGGGCCATGGATACAGAGGAGTCAATTCCACCTGATATACCAATTACGGCTCCAGTGCGATGCAGGCGGTGCTGAATATTTTCTCTCAACTGGTTTTCAATCTTTTTACATTCTGCTTCGATATCGCTGATCACCAGGATATTCTTATTGAAAGGTTTCTTTTCAGTATTTTTCATGGTTTATAGGGTATAATATTATTATGCATACACCGGATTATCTTCCCGGATGATTCTCAGCTTGTTCAATACACTCACTGCCGGCCTGAAGGCGTCCTTTAATATATACTGATGATAAAGAATCTGGCTTGAAAGGATACCTGCAAGGGTCATATTCTCCATTTCAGTGACCATTTCCCCCGAGGAGATCTTCTTGATAAATTTATCCACGGCTGATACGGAAAACAGGCCTGATTTGCTGATTGAAGATTCCGAAAGCAGATCAGTTACATAATCCCTTCCTGTTGTTGATAGAAAACTTCCGGCAATGGGAGCCCTGTAGGCTTGCTTCGGACGCTTCAGCACACTTTCCGGAAGTCGTTTATCCATCATACGCTTCAGGATATATTTTTCATTAAGTCCTTGCATTTTGAAGCCGGGTGGGAGCGAAGCAGCGAATTCAACAACCCTGAAATCAAGAAACGGATAACGCCCCTCAACGGAGTTTGCCATAGCTACGCGGTCGCCTTGAGAGGAAAGCAGGTAACCCGACATAAAAATCAACGATTCGAGCCATTGTGCTTTGCTTAACCGGCTATAACCGGAAAATCCTTCAGGAAGCAGACTTGCAGCCGCTTCCAGATAATCATATCCCGCTATGTATCCTTTTAGGTCATCAGAGAAAAAGTTTTGCAGGTTTGAGGTGTTCTTCCAGCGGAGTATGTGGGAATAAAATGGTGAATCGGTTTGTTCGAGCTGGTAACCAAAAAAGAATTTCAGCATGGCTTTGTTCTTTCCCTGGAACTGAGCCAGGTAAGGATACAGTTTCTGAAGCAGTAAGGGCCTGTATTTTGAATCAGGCTGTTTTGACCAGAATTCACGGATGATGGCTTCTTTGAAAATGTCATATCCGGCAAGCATTTCGTCAGCTCCTTCACCGGTTATTACAACCTTTATGTTACTTTCCCTGACCTTTTTTGAAAGACAGAACATGGGAACAGGCGCTGTACGCAATATGGGTATCTCTGAATGCCATACGACCTGCGGAAAATATGTTGCTATATCTTCACGGGTGCAGGTGAAAGCAGTATGACGTGTGTTGAGATGGTTAGAAACTTCCTGTTGATAAGCTGTTTCGTCAAACTCATTGTCTTCGAACCCGATCGAAAAGGTCTGCAATGTCTCTGGTTCCACTTCCTTTATCAGTGAGGTAGTGGCGCTGGAATCGAGACCGCCGCTCAGGTAGGCGGCAACAGGCACATCGGCCCTGAGCCTGATCCTGACAGAATCGGTAAGGATTTTTTGCAACTCTTCTTTTGCTTCCTGGAATGTCCCTTTAAACTGATCCCCATTGCTATCGGGAAATCTAAGTGCCCAGAATTTTTCGGGGTAAGCCTTGTTACCTTTGACCCACATAAAATGCCCCGGAGGAAGTTCAAAAATATTTTTAAATACGGTGGCAGGAGTTAAAGTTGTCCAGAATGTAAAAACCTGGCCAAGTGAAACCGGATCGAAATCGGCCATCACATCAGGATGCTCAAACAAGGTTTTGATTTCTGATCCGAAAAGAAAATTCTCCCTGGTTTGGGTGTAAAAAAGTGGACGTATTCCGACGCGGTCGCGTGCCAGAAACAATTCCTTTTTTTCATTATTCCATATGGCAAAGGCAAACTGGCCGTTCAGTTTGCTCAGACAATCCTTTCCGAAAGCAATAAATGCCGTAAGCAAGACCTCTGTGTCACTTTCTGTTCTGAAATGATACCCCAGTTGCCGCAATTCATTTTTCAGTTCAATATAGTTGAAAATCTCTCCATTGAAGACAATCCGGTATTTACCGTCAGGAGAGGAAAAAGGTTGCTGTCCCGATTGGATGTCGATAATGCTGAGCCTTACACTCCCCAGAGCTACATGCGAATTTACGTAAATGCCGCTTTCATCAGGACCACGATACTGTATTCTGGCCAGCATGTTGGTCAACAATACCTCGGGATTCTGTAACCTACCAGCAAGGGTGTATATTCCGGCTATACCGCACATATTACTGTCTTTAGGCAGAAGGAATGAAATTTAAGAAACAGGTAATTCTTTTTTTCTTTGAATATAATTTGTCATTGCTTCAATGGATTCAAAATTTTCTTCCATGAGATCTGCATCATTCGCTTTTATGCTGAATTCTCCCTCAAGAAAATCAATCAGCAACACAAAACCCATGGAATCCAAAATTCCATCCTTAAAAAGCATGGTTTTTGGAGTAACCTTATCAAAATTGTTGTGAGAGTTTTTTTCAATGTATTTGAAAATGCTTTGTTCTATTTGTGTCTTATCCATAATTATTAGGAATTGATTTATGTTAATTCAGGTCATAAAAGTCCTAAAAATATTTGTATTTGCATAAGAAATCCCGTCATTTTCAATCAGAAGCAAAAGAAC
>CAYTNC010000166.1:0-2153 GCA_964438935.1 uncultured Bacteroidales bacterium | reverse complement strand
AGGTTCTTTTCAATGGCATGAATGAAATCCATCAGCTTTACCGGCTTGCTGTTCCCAATATTGTAAATTTTATAAGGAGCAGGTGAGGAGGAAGGGTCAGGGTTCATAACACTCCATTCAGGATTACCTTTGGCAGGTGAGTCTGTCAATATCCTGAAAATCCCCTCCACAATATCATCGATGTATGTGAAATCACGTTCCATTTCACCGTTATTGAACACCTGGATGGGTTTGCCTTCTGTGATTGCCTTGGTGAATATGAATAATGCCATATCGGGCCGTCCCCAGGGACCGTAAACTGTGAAGAACCGCAGGCCGGTTGTAGGCAATCCAAATAAATGACTGTAGGTATGTGCCATCAACTCATTGCTTTTTTTGGAAGCTGCATAAAGGCTGATGGGATGATCTACATTGTGCGATTCGGAAAAGGGGATCCTTCCGTTTAATCCGTATACGCTGGAACTACTGGCATAAACCAGATGTTTGATGCTGTTGTGTCTGCAAGCCTCCAATATATTGATGAAGCCAACAATATTGCTGTCGATATAGGCATGCGGGTTGGTCAGACTGTAACGAACACCAGCCTGGGCAGCCAGATTGCATACCCTGTCGAATTTCTCCCTTTCAAAAAGCGCATTAAGGTTATCGCGGTCCTCGAGCTTTAGCTTAATAAACCGGTAATTGGGATAAAGTTTGCTGCCAATTACCCTGTTGTATTCAATATCTTCCTTTTCAATGCCGGCTTGTGACAACCTTGCATATTTCAGGTTAACATCGTAATAATCGTTTATAATATCCAGTCCGATGACTTCATGGCCCGCAGGTAACAATTTATTTGTCAGATGATATCCAATAAATCCTGCTGTGCCGGTAACAAGAATTTTCATAATTTAGGTTTAGTTTTTACAGTTTTCTGATTTTGCCACTGCCAGAAGGTAGGCAGGTTTTTGGCTATATTATTAGAATGATTTCGAAATGCTACCCATGATACCAAATGAATCATTGTATAAATCACCCGTGTCGAGGGCAGTCATTATTCCTATCTGAATTCCTTTTTTCAGTTCTTTCTTTGCTTCGAGAAAGGCTGAGAATTGTCCTACAACGGGAAAAATGCCATAGTCCGGAAAATTTGTACCACTATGGACCTTTCCTGTGGTACTTGTAAGATAAGTTCCGTAATTCCTTGAATAAGAAAATTTGCTGATGAAATTCCAGTTGGCGCAAGATCCGTCCATGCCCAGGTAAAGTGCGACAACTCTGTTGTTGATAAAAAAATTGTCCGGAGCAATAGGAAAACTTTCCTTTACGGAACTGGTTGGACTAATGAACGGATTTCCCAGTCCCAATCCTTTGTAAGACCACCCCGTCAGATAATATCCATTATTATAATAGTTTTCAAAAGCTGAAGGTGTACTTTTGGACCATACTTCTCCTCCCTGATTTTTGGAATACAGAAACTCAACAAGGAATCGATTCCAGTGAAATCGTTTACCATTGTCGAGTTTATTGGTAAAACTAATTCCATTCAAACCATCCAGTATATTGGCCAGATAAAATAGCGCCCCGGCATCATAGAAGTTTTGCCTGTAGATCAAAAGCCGTATTCCGGGAAATTCAAAACTCATACCCATATCAATTGACCCCAGGTGATTACCAACATGGGTTTCCTCTATCCCATCGTTATTATATTTCTTGCCGGTGTTTATATACAAAAAGGTTTGCCAATCATTCAATTCGTAATATTCACCCAGGTATATATTTCTTTCGTTTCCCCACACCACCTGGTGATTAAATCCGGCATAAAGTTTTAACTTCCAGGAGGGTTTACCAAATCTTCCGTAGAGCGTTTTCTGATGCAGGTAGGTTGGGGTATTGGGAACAATTTCATCATCGATGTGCCAGTTGCCCATCCATCCATGCATGTAGCTGCCTTTAAAGGCAAAAAGATCACCAAAAAAAGGCAGGGTGCGAAATTCAGGTACAGCCAGCTGGATTTTAGGAATACCAGGGGCATTGCCCGAAACACTCCAGGAACCTGAAGTTAACAGCGTATCGCACAGTCCGGTGATTTCTTTCACCCTACCGGCCTTAAGTTCAAATATGCCCAATTTGAATTTGCCATATCCTTCCGTAAGGATAAATTTTGTCGGATC
>CAYTNC010000165.1:3550-5725 GCA_964438935.1 uncultured Bacteroidales bacterium | reverse complement strand
GCACCAATGGTGCATAATGGTACTGTGTATCTTTACACTACACATGACGAGGACAAAACCATACGCAACTTCTTTACAATGAACGATTGGATGTGTTACTCGTCAACCGATATGGTGAACTGGACAGATCATGGAGCAATATTGTCTTACAAGGATTTTGCATGGTCAAGGGGTGATGCATGGGCTGGACAGTGTGTTTACCGGAATGGTAAGTTTTATTTTTATGTTCCCGTTAACCAAAAAAACGGTGGTAATGCCATTGGTGTGGCTGTATCCGATAGCCCCACGGGACCTTTTAAGGATGCCATAGGCGTTCCATTACTGGTTGGATATGGATATATCGACCCTTCCGTGTTTATTGATGACAGCGGTCAGGCATACCTGTACTGGGGCAATCCGCATCTTTGGTATGTAAAGCTTAATGAGGACATGGTTTCATATGACCAAAAGGCAGGAATAGTTAAGGTGCCTTTAACTGCCGAAAGCTTCAAACTTAGGGTTATTGATGCTCAAAATACTTTTACATGGGCAAGGTCTGTTGATGGCACAAATGCTCACAACATAAGGAACGATAAGAATCAAAAAAACTATTGGTATGTGAGTGCCATTGATAAGAATACGAACAAAAAAGTAATTGGCGTTGGAGTTGGCGAAAGGGCTATTGGCCCTTTTGAAGATGCCCTGGGCAAACCCCTTATAAGCGGGAATTGTGGAGAAGGCGATATGAACCCTACTGTTGTTTATGACGATGATAAACAACCTTATCTCGTTTGGAGTAATTCAGGGCTTTGGTATGCAAAACTCAACAGTGACATGGTTTCGATCAACCCGGGTTTTGAAATTAAGCAAGTCCCAGCCGATAAGAAAGAATTGTTTGCTGACAAAATTAAAAGAACAATAAACAGTACTGAAAAAAGACAGACTACTTATGAGGAAGGTCCTTGGTTATATAAGCGTAATGATCTCTACTACCTGTTTTATCCGGCAGGTGGTGTACCGGAGCATTTAGCCTATTCAACCAGCAAAAGCCTTACCAATCCACAATGGATATATGGTGATACTGTTATGTCTATAATCGAAAAAGGTGGAGCATTTACCAATCACCCGGCAGTTATTGATTATAAAGGGAAGACTTTTTTATTCTATCATAACGGTGCGCTACCTGGTGGTGGTGGTTTTAAGCGTTCAGTTTGCGTTGATGAAATAAATTTCAGGGCCGATGGCTCTGTGCAACGGGTGGAACCAACAGGTGGTCTTGCGACGGGTGTTGACAATCTGAATCCTTTTACAAAAGTTGAAGCGGCTACAATTGGTTTTGAAGAAGGGATAGAAACTACTACCGATAGTGCTACCCAAAATGTTTTTGTAACTGATATAAACAATACCGATTACATCAAAGTGCGCAGTGTTGATCTTGGCAAAGGCGCCAGATCTTTCGAAGCAAGTGTGGCATCAATAAATGAAGATGGAAGTATCGAAATTCGCATTGACAGTCTCACCGGAACATTACTTGGTACATGTAATATTATAAATACAGGTGGTCCGCAAAAATGGGCAACGGCCACCTGCAGAATCAAAAAAACTGCAGGCATACACGACATTTATTTTGTTTTCAAAGGAAGCTCAGGCCATATATTCAATTTTGATTGGTGGAGATTTTCAAAACAATAATACCCCTTATGTAACATGTTTCAACAATATATAGACCAAAAAAGATGAGAAAATTACTTTTTATCTCAATGCAAATAGTGGGTTATTTTACTGGCTATGGTCAAAATCCAATTATACAAACGAAATATACTGCCGATCCGGCTCCGATGGTATATAACGACACCGTATTTCTCTATACCGGCCATGATGAAGACGATGCATTTGGATTTAAAATGCAAAACTGGTTGCTGTACACTTCAACCGACATGGTGAATTGGACCGACCATGGTGTTGTGGCATCGCTGAAAGATTTTAAGTGGGTGACGGAAGACAACGGTGCCTGGGCGGCACAATGCATCAATCGAAATGGAAAATTTTACTTGTACTGCCCGATGCCAGGCGGAGTTGGTATTGGAGTTCTGGTTTCCGACAGTCCTTATGGCCCCTTTACAGATCCCATTGGAAAAGCATTGATTAATAACGGCCCACAGGATATTGACCCTACTATACTTATTGACGACGATA
>CAYTNC010000165.1:0-3450 GCA_964438935.1 uncultured Bacteroidales bacterium | reverse complement strand
GTCAGGCATACCTATACTGGGGAAATCCTGAATTATGGTATGTTAAACTGAACAAGGATATGATTTCTTATTCGGGAGAGATAATGAAAATGCCCGATTTAGTAAAAGTCAAAGACGAAAAAGATCCGTTTCACTATCAGGAAGGCCCCTGGGCCTGGAAACGCAACGGGCATTATTACATGGCATATGCTTCAACCTGTTGCCCCGAAGGGATTGGCTATGCGATGAGCAGTTCTCCGACCGGCCCATGGGTGTTCAAAGGAATGATCATGGACGGAGACCCGCGTTCAAGCGGAAATCATCCGGGAATAATCGACTATAAAGGAAATACTTACGTTTTTGGTAACAATTATGCCGTGCTGAAGAAAACCATGGCGAAGCATTATGAAAGACGCTCGGTATGTTTGGAAATGATGACATACAATCCGGATGGCACCATTCAAAAACTCCCGTATTGGTCAACAACAGGTGTGAAACAACTGGGTACAGTCAACCCATACGAGCGTGTTGAAGCCGAAAAAATGGCCTTTAGTGAAGGCATCAAAACGGAATTTGTTACCGAGTGGGAACGTAATATATCGTGGGATAAGGGGAAGAAGGTTGCAGACCGGTTGTTCGTCACTTCAATTCATAACGGGGATTATATAAAGATTCAGGGAGTTAACTTTTCAAATGGAGCAACATCCGTAGATGTTAGTGTTGCTTCTTTGTATGGTGGAAAGATTGAACTCCATACCGGCAAAATTGACGGGCCAATACTTGGAATAATTGATATTCATGCTTCGGGAGAAGGTGACATCTGGAAAACGATTACTACACCGGTCAAAAGTATTACAGGAGTTCACGATTTGTTCTGTGTATTCCGGGGAGAAAAAGATTTGTTTAATTTTGATTGGTGGCGGTTTAAAGAATAAATCAAATTGATTACCAGCCTCTTTAAAAACATAATCATATGAAAAAACGGATTGCTTTATTATTCATTGCTTGTTGGGTTGCCGGAAGCAGTTTCAATGCATTTGCGCAAAACAAAATATATCCCAACGAATTCCCGCTGGGAGATGTAACATTGCTTGACGGTATGTTCAAACATGCCCGCGACCTTAATATCGAGGTGCTCCTGAAGTATGATACCGACCGGTTGCTGGCTCCATACCGGAAAGAAGCCGGATTACCCGAAAAAGCAAAGAGCTATCCTAACTGGGAAGGTCTTGATGGTCATGTGGCGGGTCATTACCTGTCGGCAATGGCCATGAATTATGCTGCTACCCACAATGCCGAATGTAAGAGACGTATGGAATACATGCTGTCGGAGCTTAAGGCTTGCCAGGAAGCCCATACAATTAACAATCCGGATTGGGGAATGGGCTATGCCGGTGGATTTCCCAACAGTGCAAAATTATGGGCTGCATTTAAAAAGGGCGATTTCAGTATTTACAATGCTGCCTGGGCACCGTTTTATAACCTGCATAAAATGTATGCAGGGCTGAGGGATGCCTGGCTGTATTGCGGCAATGAATCTGCCAAAGCCATGTTCCTGAAATTCTGCGATTGGGGTATCAGCCTCACTGCTGACCTTACCGATGAGCAAATGCAATCGATGTTGGATATGGAGCATGGCGGCATGAATGAAGTCTTTGCCGATGCTTACCAAATTACCGGTGATGAGAAATACCTGACAGCTGCCAAAAGATACTCACACAAGATGTTTCTCGACCCATTGTCACAGGGAATCGACAACCTCGACAACAAACATGCGAATACCCAGATACCTAAATTCATCGGTTTTCAAAGAATTACTGAACTTGACAAAGATGCGAAATACGGCAATGCAGGTAGTTACTTTTGGGAAACGGTTACCGGTAATCGTTCGTTGGCCTTTGGGGGAAACAGCAGGAGGGAGCATTTTCCGGCTGTTACTTCCTGTATCGATTTTATCAATGTAAATGACGGACCTGAATCGTGCAATTCATACAACATGCTCAAGCTGACTCAGGATCTTTTCAGGTTAAAGCCATTGGCCAAATATGCCGATTATTATGAACGTACATTGTATAATCATATTCTTTCCACCCAACATCCCGAACATGGGGGATATGTTTATTTCACACCGGCGCGTCCGCGCCATTACAGGGTTTATTCGGCTCCAAACGAAGCAATGTGGTGCTGTGTCGGAACAGGTATGGAAAACCATGGAAAGTACAACCAGTTTATCTACACCCATATAAAGGACACCTTGTTCCTGAACCTATTTATTGCTTCAGAACTCAACTGGAAGGAAAAGGGTGTTGTTATCAGGCAGGAAACAACCTTTCCTAATGAAGAGCAGACAAAACTAATGATAACAGAGGGTGACTCAAAATTTACATTAATGGTTCGGTATCCTGTTTGGGTGAGAAAAGGAGATTTGAGAATTGTGGTTAACGGAAAAGATGTTGCCTGTTCAACGCTTCCTTCATCGTATGTAGGCATTGAAAGAAATTGGAAAAAAGGCGATATCGTTCAAATAACGCTACCCATGCACAACTCCGTTGAACATTTACCCAATGTGCCTGAGTATATTGCCTTAATGCACGGCCCTGTTTTACTTGCAGCAAAAACCGGAACAGAAGACCTGAAAGGTCTGATTGCTGATGATGGCCGTTGGAGTCAGTATGCAGGTGGCGAATACCTTCCGGTTGATCAGGCTCCCATCCTGATTGATGATGATATTCAGAATATAGGCGATAAGCTGGAACCTTTGAAGGACAAGCCATTAAGCTTCAGGCTCAACGTAAAAATGATCAATCCAGCAGCGCTTACACTGGAGCCTTTTTACAATATCCATGATTCCCGCTACATGATGTACTGGTTGTCCCTTACAAATTCAGGTTACAAGGCCTATACGGATTCCCTGGCAAAAATTGAAAAAGAAAAGCTTGCTCTTGAAAAACGCACCATTGACTATGTGGCCACCGGTGAGCAGCAACCGGAAACCGACCATGCCCTGCAAAAAGAAAACTCAGGTACGGGAAACAACCTAAATGAGTTTTATCGCGATGCACGCAACGGAGGTTTTTTCAGTTACGATCTGGCCACAAAGTCCGAAACCAATGTGAGCTTGCTTGTGCGCTATTGGGGGGCAGAATGGGGTAGCCGTAAGTTTGATATTTATATTGACGATGAGAAATTACTGACAGAGGACAATACCAATAAATGGAACCAGTCGATGTTCAAAGATGTGATTTATCCAATTCCCGATTCAATGATTCAAGGGAAAACCCATGTTCGGGTTAAGTTTCAGTCACATCCCGCAAGCACCGCTGGCGCTGTTTATATAGTCAGGTTATTAAGAACTGAGGGTAAATAGTAATTCAGGAATTAGTAATTTAGTGATGAGGTGTAAAATATATAAATTATCACTATTGTCCGGCAAAAATTTATATCGTCCCATACGGGACTTAACTTTAAATG
>CAYTNC010000164.1:2814-5728 GCA_964438935.1 uncultured Bacteroidales bacterium | reverse complement strand
TTAGCTATTAGCCGTTAGCTAACAGCCAACAGCCAACAGCCAAAAGCCAACAGCCAATTAACAATTAACAATTAACAATAAACTATCTACAAATGAAAAAGTTAGTAAGCTTAACCATGATGGTCTTTATGGCCGTAACAATTTTTGGTCAGTCAACAGGTTTGGAACAGGCAATCAGTGAAAGTCTGAAACTATTTGATGAGGCCAAAACCGTTGAAGAAGTTCATTCAGTTGTCAACCGTTTGGAACGCATTGCCCTGACAGAACCGGAACGATGGGAACCTGCGTATTATTATGCTTTTGCACAAATTAACCTGAGTTTCATGGAGCAGAATGAGGAAGTGAAAAACAAATTGCTCGACAAAGCAGAGATCAGCATTAATAAGGCACTGGAACTTAACGGCGACAAGTCGGAGCTTCATGCGCTGCAGGGCTTTTTGTACCAGGCCATGCTCACGGCAGATCCCAGTCTGGCAATGACCTATTCGCAGAAAGCTGCCGAAGTTTTCGGAAAGGCTTTGTATGAGAATCCGGAGAACCCACGGGCCATGTACCTTATGGGTCTGAATATACGTTATACCCCGGAGGGTTTTGGAGGAGGTTGTGTGAACGCCATGCCAAAGTTCATGGCCGCTAAAGCATTGTTTGAAAAAGAAAGCGGAAAGCAAGGCATCATGCCGCGTTGGGGTTCTCAGTCAAATTCAGAAGCAATTGCAGGTTGCAATGGTGAAAAGTAATTAACTTTAATGCCCATAAGGAACCAGTTTTATGAAAACAACAGAAAAGAAATGGCTTGCTTTTATCCTCATCCAATTGAGAGATATCGTCATTGCCTTTTTGATCGGTGTCGCGATAACCTGGTTCTTTATGGGAAATGTATTATTCTCGGGTTTCGAATACTTTTTCAGACACTGCTTCTTTGGATTTGTTTTAACGGTAGCGCTATGGAAAGGAACTTCCTGTGTTGGAAGTTATGTTGAGAGAAAATTTCCATGGGAAAGAAAGCCGTCTTTAACACTTACAATTCAGGTACTGGCTGCGGTTTCTTTTGCTGCCCTGGCGATTTTGATTATCAATGTGGTATTTTACAAATTCTACTACAAAGCTTCCATTAGAGCGAATTTTAGCGATTTATTGTTTCAAATGTTCGCTGAATTGGGAATTGCCATGCTGATCACGACTTTATTTTATGTGAAGCGCTTTTTTATTTCATGGCGTAAAGCAGCAGTGAGTGAAGAAAGATATAAGAAGGAGGCACTGCAACTGCAATATGAGACGTTGAAAAGTTATGTAAACCCCCATTTTCTCTTTAACAGCCTGAGTGTGCTGAGTTCCCTGGTTGAAAAAGACATACAGAAGTCGCAGCTTTTTATCCGGCAATTATCGGATATTTACCGCTACGTATTAGAGCAAAAAGGAAAGGAACTCGTTTCATTGCAAGCGGAACTTGATTTTGCCCGGTCGTTTATCAGCTTGCACAAAATCAGGCATAGTGAAAACCTGGAGGTTAAACTGGATGTGAATGACAGTTCTGGTTATATTGTGCCGCTTTCCATGCAGATTTTACTGGAAAACGCGTTCAAGCACAATGTGATTTCGGAGGAAGAACCTTTGGTGGTAAAAGTCTGGCGCGACCATGATTATATTATTGTTCAGAATCAGATCCGAAAACGAAAAGCAATTGAAACCAGTGGGGGAATGGGTTTGGAAACCATTGTAAATCAATATAAGTATATTTCTTCGAAAACATTATTGATTTGCTCAGATGACGGGTATTTCACTGTTCATGTACCTATCCTGGATCAAAATATGCTACATAAAAGCAGTTAGTATCTATGTCAGTGAATTACCTTGTTGTTGAAGATGAGCAGCTTTCAGCTGAGCGGTTGGCAGGTATGGTTGCCCGGCTCTTTCCCAATTTCAAACTTTTGAAGACTGTTGACTCGGTTAAATCAGCAGTACGTTGGCTTTCTCAGAACGAACAGCCAGAACTGGCATTCTTTGACATTCAGCTTGCAGACGGGCTGAGCTTTGAGATTTTCGAACAGGTTCCTGTTTCTTTCCCGGTGATTTTTACCACCGCCTTCAATGAATATGCCATCAGGGCCTTTAAAGTGAACAGCATTGATTATTTACTGAAACCGATCTCTGAAGATGAATTGAAAGCTGCCGTCAGCAAGTTCAGAGCGGGCATGGTAAAATCAACAACTCATGAAAGTGATGCCATTGCCATGGCATTGAAACAGCTGACCAATACTTATAAATCGCGCTTTTTGGTAAGGGTGGGAGAGCATTTGAAAACAATCGATATCAGTGAAACCGCCCTCTTCCTCAGTATGGAAAAATCGACATACCTGCGTTCATACAGCAACAGGGACTTCGGACTTAATTTCACCCTGGAGCAACTGGAAAGCCTGATTGATCCAAAGCAGTATTTCAGGGTCAACCGGAAATACCTGATTCACCTGAAATCAATTAAAGACATCATTGCCTATTCCAACAGCCGGCTCAAGCTGATACTCACCGTCACAACCGATGAGGACATCATCGTAAGCCGCGAGCGGGTGGATGATTTTAAGAGGTGGCTGGAGGGGGAGTAGCTTGTTGGTAAGTCTCCAAGGTCTTCTAAGTCTTCTAAGTCTCCAAAGTCTTCTAAGTCTCCAAGGTCTTCTAAGTCTTCTAAGTCTCCAAGGTCTTCTAAGTCTTCTAAGTCTCTATGGTAATATCATTACCGGTGTCCAGATCATGTATGGCATTGATCATTGCGGATATAAATGGGATGCTTTATGTAGCATTTTTATTAAGATTGGCCGGATTTGACGGAATTTGTTCTATTTTAGCACTACTGAAAGGACTTTCCTGTATTTTGTTTCATCTGAAATTGATTTTTATTCTGTTTGCATCAAAACCTTAA
>CAYTNC010000164.1:0-2714 GCA_964438935.1 uncultured Bacteroidales bacterium | reverse complement strand
GGAACTCCGCATATTATGGAACATTCCGTGCTGAACGGCTCCAGGAATTTCCCGGTTAAAAGTCCTTTTGATGTGCTGTTGAAGGGCTCTCTGAATACATTTTTAAATGCCATGACTTCTGATGAATTTACGGTATATCCCGTGGCAAGTATGAATGAGAAGGATTATTTTAACCTGATGCATGTATACCTTGATGCGGTGTTTAATCCGATGCTGTACGACGATCCCAGGATTTTTATGCAGGAAGGCTGGCATTATGAACTAACAGGTAAAGAAGCACCAATAGAATACAAAGGAGTTGTTTACAATGAAATGAAGGGCGCATTTTCTACGCCCACCCGTGAGATGTGGTATCAGATACAAAAGAATCTTTTCCCCGACAACGGTTACCGGTTTTCATCAGGCGGATACCCCACAGCCATACCAAGCCTGACTTATGAAGCCTTCGTTAATTTTCATAAAAAGCATTACCACCCTACCAACAGCTACATTTTTCTTTATGGCGATGCTGATGTAAAAAAAGAGCTTGAGTTTATTGACAAGGAGTACCTTTCAAAGTATGACAAATCTGAAAATCCAGTTACAGTTAAGGAAAACCCGCCGTTTGATAGTTTCAGGGATATTGCGGGTTCGTATCCGGTAATGGATGGAGCACCTTTGGCCGATCAGACCTACCTGGTAATGAACTGGGTTATTGGCAATGGATACGATCAGACCACAGTGATGGCCCTGGATATCCTGGCCGATGTGCTGGTAAACCAGGAATCGGCACCGGTAAGAAAAGCCTTGTTGGAAGCCGGAATTGGCAAAAATGTGTATGCTACCACACAGAATATGCTCCAGAATATTTTCTCTATAGTGGTTCAAAATGCCAATGCAGCAGATAAAGACAGTTTCCGGGCAGTGGTAATGAATACATTGGAAAAAGTTGCTGCTGAAAAAATCGACCGCGAAACGCTCAAGGGATCGCTCAATCGCATGGAATTCAGACTCCGTGAAGGGGATGATGCCCAGAAAGGACTTACCTACAACATGCGGGTGATGACAGGTTGGCTGTTCACCAATGATCCATTCTCCTCCCTGGAATATGAGAAGCAGCTTGCAGCTGTTAAAGCTTCCGCAAATAACACCTATCTCGAAGAAATCATCCGCAAAGACCTGGTTGATAACAAATACGGCTTGCTACTCGTGCTGGAACCCAAAACCGGACTGGAAAAGGAAATTGCTCAAAAAACATCGGAAGAACTTGCAGACCTGAAGAAAAAAATGACGCCGGCTGAACTGGATTCCCTGGTTGCCACCACTTCAAAACTGGTTGCCTACCAACAGCAGGAAGACAGTCCCGAAGCACTGGCCAGCATACCGCTGCTCAAACTTTCCGACATCAGTCCCGAGGCATTTTGGTACGAAGCGTCAAAAAGCGATATCGCCGGCGTTCCCCACCTGTTCCATGACGAGTTTACCAACGACATCGTTTATATGAATTATTGGTTTGATCTGAATGTATTGTCAGAAGATAAAATACCCTATGCAGCACTGTTAACCCGGCTTCTGGGTAAGGTGGATGCCGGAAGCTATGGTTATGAGGACCTGGATAAATCATTGAATATTAATACAGGCGGGTTCGGATCGGGCCTCAGTTTATATGTGGCCAGTTACGATGACAACAAGCTTTTGCCCAGGTTCAGAATCAGTGTAAAAACAACAGCTGAAAAGCTTGATACCACGCTTGCTTTACTAGGTGCCATCATTAATGAAACCAAAATCGAAAATAAGGACAGGCTGTTTGACCTGCTTAAGAGGCACCAGTCGCAACTGGAAGCCTCTGTTCTTCAGAATGGATACAATGTGGCTGCCACACGCCTTGAATCGTATTACTCCAGAAGGGGTGTTTTTAATGAGAAAACAAGGGGTATGGAATATTATTGGTTTGTTACCGGTTTGGTAAAAAGGTTTGGCGAAGATCCCGACGCAGTGATTGCCGGGCTTAAGGAAACCTATAATGCATTGTTTGCCAAAAGCAATATGATAGCCGGTATTACCTGCAGTTCCAATGACTATAAAACGTATTCATCCCGGTTTGAAAAGTTTGCTCCTGCTCTTGCTACAAAAGCTGTTGCACTTCATGAATGGAAATTGCAGCCCAAGTCGAAGAATGAAGGCATTCTCACTGCTTCCAAAGTTCAGTATGTGTTGCAGGGGTACGATTTCAGAAAACTGGGAATTGAATGGGATGGTAAATGGAATGTGCTGAATCAGGTGATGTCTACCGATTATCTGCAGACTAAAATAAGGGTGATTGGCGGTGCTTATGGCGGATTTTCATCAATATCAAAGAACGGTACCATAAACCTTTCTTCCTACCGCGATCCGAATCTGAAGGAGACGCTTGACAATTTCAAGGGTATTTCGGAATACCTGGCTCAGTTTAAAGCCGATTCAACCGACATGACCAGGTACATCATCGGTACCATTGCCAACATGGATTCTCCTCTTACCCCATCGGAAAAAGGAGATCAGGCCTTCAGAAACTATTTCGAAAATGTCAGCCGGGAAGATGTGCAGTCCGACCGGAATGCCGTTTTGTCTGCAACAGCCGATGATCTCCGGAAGATGAGCGATGAAATTGCCAGGGTGCTGGATCAGCAGGTTTGGTGTGTATACGGGAACGACGAGAAAATAAACAAGAATAAAACGCTGTTTAAAGACCTGGT
>CAYTNC010000163.1:0-5749 GCA_964438935.1 uncultured Bacteroidales bacterium | reverse complement strand
CACATCAGGGGGATGTTATTCTGCTGATGGGTGCAAGGGACCCTTCTTTATCGGATTTTGCCATGACTGTTTTGGAGAATTTATAATATTGCGATAAACCGCAAGTGCCACTTCATCCGGTCACCGTTTTCACCTGGGTGAGAAAAATGGTATAGATGAGTGACCAGAAGATCTGGCCTGCAATTAACCAAAGAATATTGGCGATTTTATTCCCATAATATTTCACTGTGAGGAAGGCCCCTAAGGGTATGGAAAGGATCACCGGGCTTAACAACACAATTCCCGGCAGTCCATATTTCCTTTTTATGCTCACAAACCTGCGGTTGCTTCTCGTGAAGATCCTCTTTTTCTTTCTATGAAACCTGAAGCTTTCCGGCCATATTCTGTTCCACAACCGAATCAGAAAAGCAGAAAAATAAAAGAAAACCAAAGCGCCAATAATGCCGCCAATATTGGTGTATAGCAATGTTTCGGTAAAAGACATTTTCATGGCATATACAGCAACCGGAAATGTAGCGGCAAATTTCCAGGAGCTGAAGAAGATTATGGTTATTCCTCTCACTGTATCGCAGCAAATAACTTATTCCATTTGCGGATCAGAATAATCTGCGCCTGCGGAAACAAACAGCCTTGTCATATGCATAAAGCTGTTTAAGAACTTGTCAAGCCCGGGACGCTGATCCCCAATTCAAATATCCGTCGATTAATTTTAAAAAATCATCAATTTGAGCGGGTTTTGAAATATAATTATCACACCCCGCTGACAGGGCATTTTCTTTGTCCTGATTTCGGGCAAAAGCTGTTTGGGCAATAACGGGCAGCCCAGGCCTTAGTTTTTTAATTAGTCGTGTAGCATTGTAGCCATCCATTACGGGCATTTTGATATCCATGATCACCAGGGAGATATCCGAATGTTTTTTTACCTGTTCAAATGCTTCGCTTCCATCCCAGGCATGTACAACTTTTGCCGATGTGGTGGCAAGCAATGCGTCAAGATAGGCATGGTTATTAACATCATCTTCCACAATAAGAATGAGCTTATCACTCCAGTTTTTAGATCGGTTGGATTTGGCTTCTGCTGAATGAGATTCAGATTGATTGATTTCTTTAACATAGGGTAAAGTAACGGTAAATGTTGATCCCGAGCCTAAATCCGAATCAACGGTAATTTTACCGCCCAATCTTTCAACCAGAGCTTTTGAAATGGATAATCCGAGTCCGTTCCCGCTATTTAGATTTTTACTTCCTGCAGCCACCTGACTGAAGCGATTAAAAATCATTTCGTGGTTGTCTTTTGAAATTCCAATTCCGGTGTCTTTTACATAAAATGAAATGTAATTTCCTTTGATCCGGTATCCAAGTTCAATTTTCCCTTCATCTGTATATTTTATGGCATTGTCCAGCAAATTGCACAATACCTGTTTAAGCCTGTTTCCATCGGTTTGAAGCCGGATGAGTTTTTTCGGAAATTCCCTTTTATAATGCAGTTTCAGCTTTTTAGGTTTTACAGGTTTTGTATAAGTAACAAACAATTCATGTATTAACTCATTAACATGAATCCATTGCGAATCGATAGTTATCTGATTCGTATCGATTTTAGAAATGTCGATGATGTCATTGATTATAGATAAAAGTTGCTGGCTACTTACATTAATTATTTGAGCAAAATTTTTGATCTTACTTTTTGATAGTCCGGGTTGCAACAGAATCTTTGAAAATCCCATAATAGCGTTCATGGGCGTGCGAATCTCATGGCTCATATTAGTGAGGAATGCTGACTTGAGCCTGTCTGACTCTTCAGCTTTAACTTTGGCAATAATGAGTTCAGCATTCATTACCTGAATCTGACTTAGACTTTCATTCAGGTACTCATTCAGGGTTAAATATTCTTTGTTTAGCTGCTGGTAATCATGAATTTGTTTTTCAAGGATTTGATCACTTTGCTTTATGGTTGATTCTGCTTGTTTGCGTTCAGTAATATCGCGGATATTGCATTGAATTACCTTAGTCTTGCCTGCTAAATAAACGTTACTGATGAATTCCACTTCTGAGATTTTCCCATTTCGCCTGGGTATCGGCATGTCATCAAAGCGAATGTAGCCATTGATCCTGAGTTCGTTAAATGCTCTTTCAGAGTCCTCAATGTTACTAAAAAGTCCGATATCCCAAAGTTTCCATCCCAATATCTCTTCTTTCTGAAATCCAATCATATCAACGATAAACGGATTTGCATCTATAATCTTGCCGGTTTCAAAATCAAGGATGAGAATGCCGTCCTTTGCCGACTCAAAGAGTCGCCGATAACGCATTTCTGATTCTATTAATTTCTCTGACAGTATTGACTCTTTTCTATGGAAAGAGGAGGCTTTGATATTTTTAACCTGAAGCTTTTCGTTAGGCTTATAATTCTTAATTAATTTGGCACTGCTCATCTTAGCTTTAATTACATGAATAAAACAACGTTTCTGCGTTATAACCAATGAAACCACCAAATTATTCCTGGTATACTGCAAAGTTGATTATCCTGGTAATGAGAAGTGTTACATAACTTTGTGAATATCTTACATCATTCACACATTTCCCGGGCAGGTTCAGCCCTGAGGGCTGATAAAAGAAGCTTTTTTTTTTCCGTGGGTTGCACCCACGGTTATTGATATTGAACCCCCTCGGGGTTTAATAGAAAACATTATTTAGTTCAGACTCAATTGACTTGATTAAATGGAATATATTTCAACACTTAATTCACATTTCCTACTTGTTAATACTGGTAAGATCAACTACAGATAAAAGGCACAGCCGGTCATCGCCTGTAACAATGCCTTCCATATAAACATGGCATAAGGTTTTCTTATCATAACCGAGCGTTAGTTCACATGTTTCCTTAACATCACCGGTGTATAGTTTACTGAAGAATGTATTAAAAACAGGAAGTGAATCCCCGGAAACGAAAAGCTTAAAATTGCTGTTTATCAAACTATGTCGTTTTTCACCAAGCATTTCAGCGCCGGTAAAGTTTAGCTCACAGATACTGCCTTCAGAGTTAAGTGTAAAATAACCAATTGGGGCAAAATCGTATAACATGGTGTATTTTCTTAACGCAGTTTCAGCAGTATCATAAGCTTCACGAAGTTCTTCATTTTGAAGTTCCAATTCAATCTGGTGTACCTGAAGTTCGTGCATGAGCTTTTTCATGTCAGCCTCCATTAACGGTGTAACCTTTTTCTCCCCGGTTTTAAGCTTTTCTTCTGCTTTTCTGCGCAGATCGTGGGCATCTGATTGATCCAAATATTTATTACTCATGGATTTGAGGTATTTTTAGTGATAAAATAATTCCAGCCGGCATTTTCAGCGTATTGTGTATGATGTTACA
This sequence comes from uncultured Bacteroidales bacterium, assembly GCA_964438935.1. GTDB lineage: Bacteria > Bacteroidota > Bacteroidia > Bacteroidales > UBA10428 > UBA5072. Next base: position 2,379 of record CAYTNC010000163.1, on the reverse strand, counting down.
GGTCCATTCATTTACAGTAGTTTTTCCCCGGGCAATTTTTACTTTCATAGTATACCTGACATCGTACAGTTGGTTCAAATGCCGTTTCAAATCGTCTTCAACCTTACTTTGTGAGTTTTCCGGAATAAAAAGCTGAACAAAATTAAGGTTAATGGCCTCTTTAAGTTTTATGCCGAAAAACTTTCCGGCTTCCGGGTTAAAATCCAGAATTTTCAGGTCATTCGATAATTTAATGATGATATCAGAAGATATATTAAGGAGTACCTGATGGCACAGCTCGGATTCGTATAATTTCAATTCCACCCTTTTGTATTCCGAGGTATTTATAAAGGTAATAACAAGTCCGTCAATTCTGTCGTCAAAGGTACGATAAGGCATAATGCGAACGGAAAACCATCTTCCACCTTTTGCAGGGATGGTTTTTTGAATAAAAATAAGGGTTCTTAAAACTTCCAGTGCATCTGCAGCCAATTCGGGATAGACGAGATCGGATACCTGATCGGTAAAAGGTCTGCCAATATCGCTTTTTATTAGTTTAAAAATCTTGGTGGCTTCATTGGTGAAGCGGCGGATATTCAATTCCTTGTCGAGAAACAGGGTGGCAATGTCTGTGCTGTTCAGCAGGTTTTTCATATCATTATTTACCCGCGAAAAATCATCTACCTTCGATTGCAATTCAGCATTCACCGTTTGAAGCTCCTCGTTCAGGCTTTGCATTTCTTCTTTTGAAGTAGTAAGTTCTTCATTTGTTGATTGCAATTCTTCATTTGCAGATTGCAATTCCTCGTTGGTGGATTTCAACTCCTCCTGAGAGGTCTGCATTTCTTCGAGTGTGTTTTGCACTTCTTCCCGTGTACGCTGCAATTCCTGCTCCAATTCTTTCAGCTTCGTATTGCTTACAACGCCGATACCTTTTTTTGCAGACTGCTTGATTTCCGGTATTTCTGGAACATCAACAAATACTATCATAACCATAGCATTCAATGCTTTGGGCTTATCGATCCATTGAATGGTCACATTAACGGTTTGTGAGCCTCCGTTATTGCCAACTGTAATATTCCTCAAAAGCACACCATTTTTATCTCTGATGGCTTTACGAAAGGCGGATGGAAATTCATTGCGCAAACCTTCACGCAACATGGCAAAAATGTTCATATTAGCTTTGCCAACAGCCGGTTCCAGGTATTTTCCGGTGCGTCCGCTGATATATAAGATATCCCCGTTTTCATTCACCAACACACCGGCAGGTGAAAAATATTGTAGTAACAACTGATCGGCAAGGGCCTGAATATTTACGGTTGAATTGTCGGGGAGTTGTTTTTCAGTGTAAGCAGGTCGGGTACGCGAGTATGCCGCAGGAAAGTCTAATAATTCAGGTATCAGGTTTACTGTGGTGCGTTTGAATATTTTTAATTTGGAATCCACAGGTGTAAAAAGCTGGCTTTGCTGCCCAAGTGTTTCAGAGTTTCCCAGAAGAATGATTCCTTCCGGGTTGATGCTATAATAAAACAACCCGATGAGTTTTTTCTGCAAATCAGACTCCAGGTAAATGAGTAAATTGCGGCAGGACAGGATATCTATTTTGGTAAAGGGTGGGTGCATGATCAGGTTATGTTGTGCAAAAACAATCATTTCCCTTATTTCAGCATTCACGCGATAGCCGTCTTCAGTTTTGCTAAAAAAGCGTTTCAACCTGTCCTGCGATACATCTGCTTCAATATTTAACGGAAATAGGCCTTTTCTGGCTGTTTCAATGGCATCATTGTCGAGATCAGTAGCAAATATTTGTAGCTTATATCCTTCGTGCAGGTTGGCCTTTTCAAGTGCCTCTTTAAACGTTATGGCCAATGAATAGGCTTCTTCCCCGGTTGAACACCCCGGAACCCAGGCCCTCAAAATGGAGCCGGAAGGAAGGTTGGCAAAAAGGTTTGGGATAACTGTTTCTTTCAGCTTTTCCCAAACCATGGCATTGCGAAAAAAACTGGTAACACCAATCATCAATTCTTTGAAAAGAATTACCGATTCCTTAGGGTTCTCTTGTAAAAAGTGAACATAGGATGATATTTTATCAATATTATGCACACCCATGCGCCTCTCAATACGCCGGTACACCGTATTTTTTTTATACAGAGAAAAGTCGTTGCCGGTATGTGTTCGCAGCAGTATAATTATTTTCTCAAGTGAACTTTTGTCTTTAATATCAATTGGTAGTTCCGATTTGCCAATAGGAATGAGTTTAAGGAAACTCATGAGTTTTAACGGTAATTCACCGGGTGAAGCTACAATATCGGCCTGCACAAAATCTAAGGCACTGCGTGGCATGCTGTCGAATTTTGCCGTTGCAGGTTCCTGTACCAGTACGATTCCGTCTTTTTCCTT
>CAYTNC010000162.1:0-5779 GCA_964438935.1 uncultured Bacteroidales bacterium | reverse complement strand
AGCCTACCCAGAAAAGGTACTCGGGTTTCTCTCCCCGGGCAAACAGGTCGGCCATAACGGGTATTTCGATTTTTCGGGTTTCCATTTTTATAGTCTCTTTAGTCTTGCAGTCATGCAGTCTTCAAAGTCTTCGTTATTCATTATTCGGTGTTCGGTGTTCGGTGTTCAGTGTCTTCTAAGTCTTTGGCTCTTGGCTCTTGGCTCTTGGCTCTTGGCTCTTGGCTCTTGGCTCTTGGCTCAATTCTTAATTTTCATCTCCAAATCCTTCGCCCACAGCAGCCTGTCTTCGGATGAGAACTGCCAGGGAGCGCCGTTGTTCTCAATGTTGTTGAATACCGCCTTGAGTTCGCCCGGGGCCGAAGCCTCTTCCATCACCAGGTACCGGCGCATATCCACAATAATTGTGGGATGGTTGATGTTGATGGGGCATTCCATGGCACAGGCATTGCAGGTGGTACATGCCCACAACTCTTCCTCTGTGATAAAATCGCGCAACAATGATTTGTTATCGACATATTCTTTCCCGTTCTTCACCAGTCCCGGTCCCTTTTCCTTCATGCGGGCCCTCACATCCATGATGACCTTGCGTGGCGACAGGCGTTTGCCGGTGATGTTGGCAGGGCAAACGGAGGTACAGCGTCCGCATTGGGTGCACGACAATGAATCGAAGTAATTCTTCCACGAAACGTCTTCAATATCCTTCACGCCAAAACGCTCCACCGGGGCGTCAGCCGGTGCTGCGGCGTAGGCTGTATCGGGATTCATCATCAGCCTCACCTCGCGGGTTACACTGTCCATATTGGTCAGCTTACCCAGGGGTTCCAGTCGCGACAAAAACACGTTGGGAACCGACATGAATACATGAAAGTGCTTCGAATAGGGAAGCATGTTGGCAAAGGTGAATATCAGCAAGATGTGAGCCCACCAGCAAACCTCGTGCAGCGCATACAATGTTGTTATCTGCATGCCGGTAAACAGCGATGCAAACAGGTTACTCACCGGGAAAACGCCCTTTATGGCTTCACCGGCCACTTGTTGATGGGCCACGTAAAAGGTATTCATCCCCAGCAATGATACCATTAATAAGAAAATCATAGTCAGTGCTATGTTGGCATCAATGTGGGTTGAACGGCCCATTTCGATACCCTCGAAACGCCTGATGTGAAAGAAAAGCCTGCGGCTCAAAAAAACCAGGATGGCAAGTCCAACTACCAAAGCAAAAACATCGCCGGTGGCAATAATCACATCATACAGAAAGCCCAGGAAACTGAGCACACGCTCGGTTCCGGTTAGCCCGTCGATGACCATTTCCACACTACCGATGAGGATCACGCAAAATCCCCAGAAAACAAGGGCATGCAGCAAACCAATCACAGGCTTGCGGAAGATTTTGGTTTGTCCGAAGGCCACATTCATCATGACCCCGAATCTTTTGCTCAAATCCTTAACGGGAAAGGTCTTCCGGGTGAATCTGAAGAAGCTGAGGATGCGGTTGACAGTATAGGCAAATACGCCCAGTGTCAGCAACAGAGCAGCAGCAAAGACCACTTGTTTTACCATCGTTGGGTTTCCTTATTTTTGGTTAATAGTTTAATGTGAGCTTTATTTGCTCTTGATTTCCTTAACCGCTTCAACCAGTTTTGGCAGCACTTTTTGTGCATCGCCAACAATGCCATACTGGGCGGCTTCGAAAATAGGGGCATCCTTATCGGTATTTACCGCAACAATGTACTTTGAGGAGCTCACTCCGGCCAGGTGTTGTGTGGCACCCGATATGCCAATGGCAAAATACAGGTTTGGCGCAATGATTTTGCCGGTTTGTCCGGTATGCTCTTCATGTCCGCGCCATCCTTCATCAGAAACAGGACGTGAACATGCAGTGGCGGCACCAAGCAGATCAGCGAGTTCAACCAGCGGGCCCCAGTTGTCGGGTGATTTCATACCCCGGCCACCGGATACAACAATATCAGCATCAGTAAGCAACACCTTGCCGCTCTGTTTCTGAACTTCCTGCACCTGGGTCTTCACCATTGCTTTGTCAATCTGAACGGTTTCGTTTTCAATGGATGCTCCGGCCTTTTTCTCAATGAGTTCAAACGAATTCTGCGCCAGGGTTAATATTTTTATATCCGTTTTAATAAGTAGTTTGGCAAAAGCATTACCGGAATAGGCCCTTTTATAAACCACAAACGGACTGGTACTCAGCGGGAGTTTGCTTACGCCTGAGCCAATACCGGCCTTCAGGTTAACCGACAACCGGGGTGCCAGCGCCTTACCTGAATTATTGTTTGCAAGCACAATTACGGTAGCCCCTTCCTTGCGGGCAAAATCAGCAATAACCTTTGTATAAACCTGGTTATCCAGTGTATCCAAACCTTCTCCCTGGGCATTGATAATTTTGTTCACACCGTAATTTCCCAGTTTTTCCAGTTCACCGGCTTCGGTTTTGCCTATTGAAAGCGCAACGGAATTGGTATTGAGCATTTCGGCAACCTTGGAGGCGTAGGATGCCAATTCGAATGACAGCTTTTTGAATTTACCGTCCCAATTTTCAGTATATACTAATACAGCCATGATTTCTTGTTGTTTGCAATGGTTAATAAAGAATTAAAGGACCTTGGCTTCGTTCTGAAGCATATCAATCAGTTGCTTTGGATTTTCGGCATCAATGAATTTGCAGGCTGCGCGCGGCTGCGGCATTTCATAACCGGCAACCTCGGTAAGTGTATCAACGGCCACAGGTTCCAACACCTTGATCGGTTTGGTACGGGCCATCATAATACCCCGCATAGCCGCAATTCTGGGTTCTTTAGCAATACCCTTTTGCACAACTGCCACAACCGGAGTAGGTACCAGAACAGTTTCCTTGCCTCCGTCTATTTCCCGGTTAATAACCACTTGTCCGTTTTCAATTTTCAGGCTTGATACTGCCGACACTGAGGGGTAATTCATAAGTTCCGACAACATGCCTCCTACCGTTGAGCCATTGTGATCACTTGATTCAATACCGCACATGATCATGTCGAATTGCTCTGCTTTTACTACTTCAGCAAGCTGTGCCGCAACATAATAAGCGTCAGATGGGTCGGCATTCACCCTGATGGCATCATCAGCACCAATAGCCAGCGCTTTCCGTATGGTAGGTTCGGCCGATGCCGGTCCAACATGTGCAACAGTAACCGATTTGACACCGGTTGAAGCATCATCCTTCAATTCAAGCGCCCGGGTAAGCGACAACTCATCCCACGGATTAATAACCCACTGAATAGCACTTGCATCGAGCTTTTTGAAATCGTCAACAAATCTCACCTTGGTGGTTGTGTCGGGCACATTACTGATGCATACTAGAATTTTCATGCAAACTATTTTTTTAATTATACGAACGAATATCTCTGTATCGCGCTCTTTATAAAATACTTACCTGATAAAAAGCGGCATTTTTTCAATTTTTCAGGCCTACAAATATAAAATAAAATAGAAACATACAACCGGTGACCGGCTTATTTGTAATTCATACGGATTGGCAAGCATCATCCGACCATTATCCCAAATACACGCCAGCTTACGGTAAACTTATCCCGGTTGGTCAAAAATCAAACATATCAAATGAAATAATATTTACCTTTGTTTTCGTAATACAAGGATGATGAAGGTATTGATTCAAAGAACAATTGATTTGCTCAAGAAGAAGGTAAAGGATAATCTGGAAACTATTAACCGGAACCAGGCCGTGTTAAATGAATTGCTCAAGCAGCCGGTATCGGCTGAGAGAACTTACCACGTTGATAAGAACTATGCCACAAACAAGGCCCTGCTTACTGAGAACAATGATTACATCAGCCTGCAGCTTACGCTGGTTAACTTTCTGGAAAAACACAAGGATCAGCTTACCGAAAAGACAGAAATGGATCATCATACTGAAGCAGACACCCTGTCGTTTCTTGATGACGAAGAATTATTTGATCTCACCGTTCATGGTAAAATAGGCTTTGAAAACAGCCATCCCAAATTCAGGGATGAAGTTTTCTTCAACAGGCTTCTTTCGTATTATGCTTCCAGGGAAGCTTATGAAAAATGCAATGCGCTGCTGAGCCTTAAAAAGAGCAGGCAGTAGCAGCAGCAGTGGCAGCAGCAGTGGCAGCAGCAGTAAGTCGCACTTCGACAGGCCTGCCTGCCGGAGCTTTAGCGTAGGCACGGCTCAGTGTGACTGGCGTTGTCATACAGAGCCTGTCGAAGTATGACGAGTGGCAGGAGCAGTGGCAGCAGTGCAGGCAGGTATTTCTTATATATGGTTTACCACTACTTTTTTTAGCAGTTTCTCTTCGAGCAATTGGGCAATCCGGTTCACCACAGTTCGCCTGATTTCCAGTTCTACAGGCAGATGGGGATCCTGATGCGCAATGTTGATGCGGGTACCGATAATGATTTTGATGGCATCGCTTTCCAGAATGAGTTTGACAATCTCGTCTGCTGGTCCCCTACCGAGCTTTGTATTGGCCGGATTATATGCCTTCAGAATTTTTTCAACCTTGTTCAGTGTAAGAATTCCTTCAGTAAACAGGTCAATGCCCTCCATAACATTGATGGGTGGCAGTTCAGGATCCTCAAACTTAAATACATCTTCGATCTTCAGATCCAGCTCCCGCGATACAATATCACCTGTTGTGGCTCCCATCACTATTTTTTTCCCTTTGAAACTGCTTACTTCAGCGGCAAGCCGGGGATCGTCCTCCTTGTTGTAGGGTGGGCCTGTGCAAATCAGCAGCTCCCTGGGTTCCCTGAAGTAAATGACACCACAGGTGGTATCATCTTTCGACTGGAATCCATCGTTCCGGTAAGCCATACTGAGTACTTTAGATGCCAGGTTGCGGGCTGAAATCTGCGGGTACTGCTTGATCATGTCAATGGCATACCTGGCGACATTGTCTACGCCCCAGCCAAACGGAAACCTGGGTGTTCCCAGCCCCGATTGTGCAACCCCGTCGGTAAAAAAGATGATCCGGTCCCCCTTCACCGGGGCAAAGGTGCACACCCTGATTTTTTTGGAACATCTGGTATCCGCGCTGGTTTCTATATAACGGGCATCAGTAGGTTTAAATACTTTGCGCTCTCGTATGATCACGCATTCCGGGTTTTCATATTCCAGGAGTGTTACTTTGTTGCTTTGTTCAATATCCACAATGGTGAAAGTGGAGTAGTTCATCTTGCGCTCGCTGCATTCGGGCAGGGTTTTCATGATGATCTGGGCTGTTTTTTCCGGTGCCTTGTGCTCCTTGGTAAAGTTCACCGCCATAGTGGCCGTAAGTGTGGCCAGTATGCTTGCCTTAACACCGTGTCCCAGGCCATCAGATAATACCACCACAATGCGGTTTTCTTCCTTTATTTTACTCGACAGGAAAATATCCCCGCAGATCCGCTGACCTTCGTAACTTTTCTGCTGATAATCCACCTCTACAAAGAAATCCTCACCCATGGTATTGGTCTTATGGTCTTATGGTCTTATGGTCTACTGGTCTGCTGGTCTGCTGGTCTGATCTCTCCCGACTTAGAAGACTAAGAAGACTTAAGAGACTTAGCAGACTTAGGAGACTTATTATTTTTTATGGCTTTCTCCCTTATAGAATTCAATAATGGAATTCAACATGCGTTCTATATCGGTAGCGCCTTCTCCCAGCAAAAAGCCAATCTTCTGAACCATTTCCAGGTTCCGGTCGATCACATCAGTGATCCGGTAGATTACTTCAGCACGCTGAACCTCCGGAGCCCTCATGTCGCGTAT
>CAYTNC010000161.1:0-5782 GCA_964438935.1 uncultured Bacteroidales bacterium | reverse complement strand
CTGCGATAATTCGTCGCATTGCTGTTGCCATGTACGAGGCCGAGGTAAATGTGGTGGCACATGCTTACCGTGGAACCATGAAGGTGTTTATCAGTCCGGCCGCCATCAGGGTAAGAGTTGAGGATGAAGGCCCCGGCATTCCCGATATTGAAAAAGCCATGCAGGAAGGATACTCTACTGCATCGGAAAAAGTGAGAGAAATGGGGTTTGGTGCCGGAATGGGGTTGGCGAATATAAAGAAGAATACAGATCAGCTCGAGATTCAGAGCACCATGAACCAGGGTACGGTAATTGAAATGACTACCCTTATAAAACCAAAAGAGTCGTAGCTATGGCATTCCATCACGCACTGAAAATTCAGGAGGAAGTCTGCATCGGCTGCACGCACTGCATGAAAGCATGTCCTACCGAGGCCCTTAGGGTGACCGCGGGCAAGGCAAAGCTTATTGCCGAGCGCTGTGTAGATTGCGGTGAGTGCATGCGTGTATGCCCTGTGAATGCCATTTTGATTGAGGAAGATGATTTCAGCAGGATTTTCAACTATGAATACCGTGTTGCGCTGGCCCCATCTGTTTTTATCGGCCAGTTTCCGCGCAACATCACTTCGCGGAAAATATACAGCGGCATGCTCGAAGACGGTTTCACCCATGTATACGAAGTGGAACACAGTACCGGTATTATAAAAGAACTGATCAATAACTACCTAACGGAAAAGCCCGACATCAGGCCGGTTATTTCTTCATTTTGCCCGGCTATTGTGCGGTTGATTCAGGTGCGGTTTCCCTCACTGGTTGGAAATATCCTTCCGGTTAAAGCCCCGCTTGACCTGGCTGCTATTTCCTTCAGAAAAAAGTTCGCCGATGAAGGCATTCCTGCCGAGCGTATCGGCCTTTTTTATATTACACCCTGCGCGGCTAAAATTGCTGCTGTAAAAAGTCCGGTTGGCGAAGAAAAATCACCCATCAACGGGGTGATCAACCTGAATACACTTTACAACAGGGTTTATTCAATTATCCGGCGCGAGGAAAAAGGGTACTGCATAGTGCCCGAGAAAGAACAGCTGCTTCCCGACGAAATGGTATGGACCCTTACCGGAGGTGAAGCCCGGCATGTCCATGGTCGCTGTCTTTCCATCGATGGTATTTCCAATGCCATTGAATTCCTCGAAAAACTTGAAAACGGAACGGTAGGTAACTTCGACTTCCTGGAGATGCGGGCCTGTGACGAAAGCTGTGCCGGAGGCATACTATCCACTAACAACCGGTTCCTGGTAAGTGAGCGGTTGCATAACCGGGCCGAACAGTATTACATCGACAAAGACCAGGGAAAAATTGTAGACAATAAAACCATCCTGGAAAACAGGGAATACCTCATCGAAAACGCATCCCTGAGTGCTATTGAACCCCGGTCGATCATGAAGCTCGATGAAGACATGGTACTGGCCATGCGTAAAATGAAGAAGATTGAGAAAATAAGGAATTTTTTACCCGGTATTGATTGTGGTGCCTGCGGATCGCCCACCTGCCGAACCCTGGCTGAAGATGTTGTTCAAGGACGGGCACATACCAGCGATTGTGTTTTTGTATCCATCAAGGTAAAAGGCGGTGAAAGCATGAACCAGGTGGTTGATTACACCGAGGAAATATGGGGAAAGGATCGGTTTAGGAATATGCTGCCTGAGTAACCATTTGATGATTTGATGATTTGATGATTTGATGATTTGAAAATTTGAAGAATAGAAGATTTGATGATTTGATGATTTGAAAATTTGAGAATTTGAGAATTTGAAGAATAGAAGATTTGAAGATTTGAAAATTTGAGAATTTGAGAATTTGAAAAATAGAAGTGTTGATGACGATTGAAGGTATTATAAAAGAACTGGGATGGGAGGTTTTTGCGGGAGCATCGCTGCTGCAAAGGCCGGTGAAAGGCGTTTACGCATCGGACCTGCTCAGCGATGTGATGGGAAGGGCCCGGGAAGATGAACTGTGGGTAACTATGCAAACCCACAAAAACATCATTGCCGTGGCTTCGCTGAAGGATTTGGCGGCCATTCTGATTGTGAACGGGGGCCGGCCCGATGAAGATACACGGCAGGCAGCTGATGCGGAAAATATAGTGCTGCTGGGAAGTACTGCCGGAACATATAAGAACTGCGGTTTACTTTATAAACTGATCGGAACGGATGCAATGGTTTCAAGCTGATATGCACGTTCATACGGTGCTTTCTCCATGCGGAGGCCTGGACATGAGCCCTGTGAACATCATCCGGAAGGCAAAAGAAAAGAAACTGGACCTTATTGCCATTACCGATCACAACAGTACAAAGCACTGCAAAAGTGCACAGCAGATAGGAAAAAATTACGGAATTACCGTGATTGCAGGTGTAGAAGTGAATACGGAAGAAGAAATACATTGCCTGGCGTTCTTTGAGAATTTGGATCAAACAGAAAAATTTCAGCAATTCCTTGATGATAAGCTGATGGTGATCAAAAATAAACCCGACATATTTGGCCATCAGTTTGTTGTTGATGAAAACGAGGATATCGTGGAAGAAGAGGAAAGGCTTTTGGTTGCCTCACTCAAAGCCGGTATTGATGAAGTTGCAACACAGGTGGCTCTTTTGAACGGGATTTTCATTCCGGCCCACATCAACCGCCCGCATAACGGCATCTTCAGTCAGCTTGGTTTTTTGCCCGATTACATTCGGTTTGACGCACTGGAAGTATCGCGGATAAACGACATGGAAGACTTCCTGAAAGCTCATCCCGAAACAGCGAAATATTGCCTGGTGACCAATTCAGATGCACATTCGCTGAAGCAACTCGGGTCGTCACCTACCAGTTACTGCCTGGAGGAACCCACATTTCAGGAAATCCGCATGGCATTGGGAAATATTAACGGAAGAAAGGTGAAAAAACTGTGAAGGACCTCTCCTACCATATTCTGGATATTGTTCAGAACTCGCTGAATGCAGGAGCCCAACGGGTGGAAATAGATCTTTGGGAGGAAACCCTAACGGGCAGGCTGACTTTGAAAATTAACGACAATGGCAGGGGAATGGATGCGGACATGCTGAAGCGGATTACAGATCCCTTTTTTACCACATCGGTGACCAAAAAGGTGGGTTTGGGTTTGCCACTTCTCAAGCAGAATGCCGAGCTTACCGGAGGTTCCTGCACTGTTGAATCAACACCGGGACAGGGAACCCGGGTAATTGCCCTTTTTTACAGGAATCATATTGACATGATACCAACGGGAGACCTGGCGCTTACCTTAAAAACCCTGATTGCTTCCGGACCCGAAAGGGACTTCTTCTTCACATACAGAAAAGATGAAGAAGGATTTGCAGTGGACACGGCAGAAATACGCAGCCAGATCGAAGGTGTGAGCCTTGCATCACGTGAAGTGCTGGATTACATAAGCACCTTCATCAGGGACAACCTGAAAAGCATGACGTAACGATAACCTGGGAAGAAACATTTAATAAGACCAATTATAAATAACAACAAACCGTGTAAAATCATTAATTAAAAGAACTTAAGCAATTAATTTAGTATATTAAACAAACAATAATTATGAATAAGATAAAGAATCTGGCGGATTTGAGGGATTTGAAGGACAAGCTTCAAACAAAGACCAAGCTCAGGGATAAGAGTGAAAACCCGGAACAGATGGTTCAGGTAAAGGTTGCCATGGCCACATGTTGTATTGCATCGGGTTCCAGAGAAACAATGAACTACATTGTGGATGAACTCGACAAGAGAAATATTGATGCAGTGGTTACCCAAACCGGTTGCATGGGCTATTGCTATGCCGAACCCACTGTTGAGGTTGTTATGCCCGGCAAGGAACCGGTTGTATTCGGATATGTGGACACCAAAAAGGCCGATGAGATTATTGAAAAATATATCAAAAGCGGCATTCTGGTTGAAGGCATCATTCCGGTTAACTATAAAAAAATTGAGCAATAATTAATAATAAGGAGGCAAATATCCATGGTGGATTATAAAATTCATTTGCTGGTTTGTGGTGGTACAGGCTGTAAATCATCACAGAGCCAGATCCTGGCAGAGCATCTGCGGACTGAAATTGACAATCAGGGGCTGAGTGACTTTGCGCAGGTTGTAGGTACAGGTTGTTTCGGCTTTTGCGAGAAAGGACCCATTGTAAAGGTTATTCCCGACAATACCTTTTATACTCAGGTAAAACCCGAGGATGCAAAGGAAATTGTGGAAGAGCATGTAGTGAAAGGTCGTAAAGTTACACGCCTGCTATACAAAGATCCCAAGTCAGATAAGACCATTTCTGATTCCAAGGGAATGGAATTCTACAAAAAGCAGATCAGGATTGCGCTACGCAACTGCGGCGTAATTGACCCTGAGAATATTGAGGAATATATTGCCCGTGACGGGTACGCAGCCCTGGGCAAGGTGCTTACTTCAATGACTCCTGAAGCTACTATTGAGATCATCAAGAAGTCAGGCTTACGTGGCAGGGGTGGCGCAGGCTTTCCCACCGGACTGAAATGGGAAATCACACGCAAGTCGCCCGGAGCCGAAAAATATGTGGTTTGTAACGCTGACGAAGGTGACCCCGGAGCGTTCATGGACCGTTCCATTCTGGAAGGTGACCCTCATACAGTAATTGAAGCCATGACCATTAACGGCTTCTGCACCGGCGCTTCAAACGGACTGGTATACATACGTGCTGAGTACCCTCTTGCAATTGAAAGGCTTAAAAAGGCTATTGATCAGGCAAGGGAATATGGGCTCCTTGGAAAAAATATCTTTGGAACCGATTTTTCATTTGACATTACGCTTCGTTATGGTGCCGGCGCATTTGTATGCGGTGAAGAAACCGCGCTGATTCATTCCATGGAAGGCGGACGTGGCGAACCCACTATGAAACCCCCCTTCCCCTCGGTAAAAGGATATTTGGGCAAGCCTACCAATGTGAACAATGTGGAAACTTTTGCCAGTATTCCGGTAATCATTAACAAAGGGCCGGAATGGTACAGCAGCATTGGTACTGAGAAATCCAAAGGCACCAAGGTTTTTGCCCTGGCCGGGAAAGTTAATAATGTAGGTTTGATTGAAGTGCCCATGGGAATCACCCTTCGTGAAGTGATTTTCGAAATCGGCGGTGGCATTAAAAATGGCAAGAAATTCAAGGGCGTGCAGATTGGCGGTCCTTCTGGCGGATGCCTTACCTACAAGCACCTGGATGTGCCCATTGAATATGAAAGTCTGATAGCTGCCGGAGCCATGATGGGTTCAGGCGGTATGATCATTATGGATGAAGACGACTGCATGGTTGATGTGGCCAAGTACTTCCTTGATTTCACAGTTGATGAATCATGCGGAAAGTGTACACCCTGTCGCGTAGGCAACAAGCGTTTGCATGAGCTTCTCGCCCACATTACCAAGGGCAACGGTACCAAGGATGATATTGAAAGGCTGGTTAACCTGGGAAATGTGATTAAAGACACCTCGCTGTGTATGCTGGGTCAGTCAGCTCCCAACCCAATATTGTCTATTCTCGACAATTTCCGTGAAGAATATGAAGCACATGTAATTGATAAAAAATGTCCGGCCGGTGTTTGCAAGGCACTTATGGTTTATGAAATTGTGCCTGAAAATTGCGTAGGATGCACAGCATGCGCCAGAGCTTGTCCGGTTGGAGCTATTGCAGGTGAGCGGAAAGAAATACACCGTATTGACCCTTCACTCTGTATCAAATGCGGTGCTTGTATGGACAGATGTAAATTTAATGCAGTAAT
>CAYTNC010000160.1:0-5790 GCA_964438935.1 uncultured Bacteroidales bacterium | reverse complement strand
CTGGCTTGATCAGAAGAATTCGGGTATTAAAACCTACAACAAGGTTCCTCCGGGCCGGTATAACTTTAGGGTGCGGGCACAGAACGAAAACGGAGAATGGACGCCCGCTCCTGCCATATATAGTTTCAGGATACTGCCTCCTCCCTATAAAAGGGGTTACTTTATTGTAATAGTGATATCGCTTATTCTGGCTTCCATCATCGCCTATATAAAAATCAGGGAACGCGCGCTGATTGCGGAAAAGAAAATTCTGGAAGACAAGGTGGACGAGCGAACTCATGCCCTTTCCGTTGTCAATGATCAGCTGTCGCTCAGAAACCGTGATATTACCGACAGCATTACCTATGCGAAAAGAATACAATTTGCCATTCTCCCTCCCGATATTCCGTATGACAACACCTTCATTCTGTTCAAACCCAAAGACATTGTCAGTGGCGACTTTTACTGGATGAACAGCGTGGGGGGAAAGGAATTTATAGCAGCTGTTGACTGCACAGGGCACGGTGTACCCGGGGCCTTCATGTCGTTTATCGGTTACACGTCACTCAACAAGATTATTATTGAACAGGGAGTCCACACACCTTCGGAAATACTGAACAGGTTGAACAGGGAAGTGGCTACCACCCTGCATCAGAAAGGAGAGTCGATAGTGAACGACGGCATGGACATTGCCCTTATCTGCTATTCACCGGATACCGGTATGGTTGAATATGCCGGAGCGTTCAACCCGCTGATCATTGTGAGAAATGGGGAGCTTATTGAAATTAAGGCCGACCGTTTTGCCATAGGACGTTCAACCGGAAAAGAAAAAGCTTTCACGAATCACGAGGTTCGGATAGAAAAAGGAGATGCCTTGTACATTTACTCAGATGGGTATGCCGATCAGTTCGGAGGGCCTGAAGGCAAGAAATTCAAAACAGCCACGCTGAAGGAATTACTTGTAAATATAAGCAGTTTCGATGCCGATGGTCAGCTTAAAATACTTGAAACCACTTTTGAAGACTGGAAAGCCGGCCAGGCGCAGATAGATGATGTATTAATTGTAGGGAGAAGGTTTTAGCCGACCTTTGACAAGATCCGTTTGTTGGCCATCGCCTTTATGGCGTTGTAAATACTTTCTGAATCAAATCCACATTCCTGATACAATTCCTTTTGGGTGCCATGTTCCACAAATGAATCGTTTACACCCAGCCGCTTCACGCTGGCCTGGTAACCGTTATCGCTCATGAATTCAATGACAGCACTTCCAAATCCACCGGAAAGTACGCCGTCTTCGACCACAAGCACCTTTTTGAAGTTTTTGAACACAGCATGAAGACATTCTTCGTCAATGGGCTTTACAAAACGCATATCCCAATGCTCCACATCAATATTTTCCGATTCGAGTTTCTCCAGGGCATCCAGTGCCAGGTTGCCGGCATTGCCAATGGTAAGTAAAGCAATATCCTTGCCTGATCGTACCATTCGGGCTTTGCCAATTTCAATCTCACTGAAAGGTTTTTTCCAGTCGCTGTTGTGCCCCCTGCCCCGCGGATAACGGATGGCAATTGGACCAACGTTCTTAAGCTGCGCTGTATACAGCATGTTTCTCAAATCCTCTTCAGTCATGGGTGCGCCAACAATCATATTGGGAATGCAGCGCAGGTATGCGATGTCAAAAATTCCCTGGTGTGTGGCTCCGTCAGAGCCAACAATACCGCCACGATCAATACACAGCACAACCGGAAGTTTCTGTATGGCCACATCATGAATTACCTGGTCATACGCACGCTGCAGAAACGAAGAATAAATGTTGCAATAAGGTATGATTCCGCGGGTTGCGAGTCCTGCAGAAAAAGTAACCGCATGTTGCTCGGCAATTCCCACATCAAAAACCCGGTCGGGCATTTCATCCATCATTATTTTCATGGAACAACCCGATGGCATGGCCGGTGTGACACCCACTATACGATCGTTGATTTTTGCAAGTTCCAGCAGCGTAATACCAAATACATCCTGGTAAAGAGGAGGTTCGTTTTCACTACCGGTTTTAAACAGTTCACCGGTTTTTCTGTCGAAAACTCCCGGAGCATGATATACGGTCTGGTTCAACTCGGCCAATGGAAATCCCTTTCCTTTAACAGTAATTACATGGAGCAGTTTCGGACCTTTGATGCTCTTCATATCCTCAAGCAATTCGGCAACACGCAGCACATCGTGCCCGTCAACGGGTCCGAAGTATCTGAATTTAAGCGCCTCAAAGAGATTGCTCTGGTGCATGAGAATTGATTTTATACCGTTCTCCAGCTTTTGAGCATAGTCGCGTGCATGTGGTGCTATTTTGTTGATCTTGCCAAACAATTGCCAAAGATCGTGTTTCAGCTTGTTGTAAGTTTTTGATGTAGTGATGTCGGTTAAATACTCCTTCAGCGCTCCGGTATTCGGGTCAATGGCAATGTTGTTATCGTTCAGAATCACAAGCAGATCGCTATTCTCCGAACCGGCATTATTGAGCCCCTCAAATGCCAGGCCTCCCGTCATGGATCCGTCTCCGATAACAGCAACAACGTTCCGTTTTTTGCCCTGAAGGCGGTTGGCTACAGCCATACCCAGGGCAGCTGATATGGAGGTGGAGGAGTGGCCGGTTCCAAAAGAATCGTATTCACTTTCGTTCATACGCGGAAATCCGCTGATTCCATTGTACTTACGGTTGGTATGAAAAACTGATCTGCGGCCTGTAAGAATTTTGTGCCCGTATGCCTGATGGCCCACATCCCAAATAATAGCGTCATCAGGAGTATTGTATACGTAATGCAAGGCCACGGTGAGTTCAATAACACCCAGACTGGCACCCAGGTGACCCGGGTTGGAGGCACACTGGTCAATAATAAATTGCCTGAGCTCATCGCAAAGCTGCGTTAACTGATCTTTTTCGAGTTTCCTAAGATCAGCAGGATAATTAATAAGCTCAAGAAGTTTCTGCTCTTTTTTCGTATCCATCATCCGGGTTTCTCTACCTGGGCTGTTTTCCTGCTTTGAATTGTATTCAGGTTGTGCAAAGTTAATAATTAATTGCTTATTTCGCTTGAAGATGTTGACCGGGTTAGTAATTTAGGCCCTCAAACAGGTGATTTTTTTTGATCCTTTTTTAACCACAGATGCCATGAGTAAAAACCTGATCCTATTTGCCTTGTTTTTCCTGACTGTTTCATGTGTACCCCCCACACGGTTTAGATCTCTTCAGGATGAAACAACAACATGCCAACAGGAAAGAGAACTGCTGAAAGCAGCAAATGAACAGCTTACAGTAGATAATAAGGAAATGAAAGCCCGCCTTGCAGCAGCAGAAAAAGACCTTGCCAGGGCAGGACGCGACACGTTGAAATGGAAGCAGGAATCAGGAAGGCTGATGCAGGAAAACCAGATGCTGAAGAACGACTACAGCGATCTTCAGGAATCGCGCGATGCCCTGATGAAAGGCAGCGAAAATGAGATCCGGAAGCTGATGGATGAATTGCAGGCAGCCCAGAAAGATCTTCAAAAACGGGAAAACGACCTGAATAAAATGTCGGATGACCTGACCGTACGAAAAGATGAATTTGACCAGATGCAGCTTGAACTGAACCGAAGGAATGAAAAACTGGCTGAACTTGAAAAAGGACTGAAAGATCAGGAAAGTCTGCTTTCCGATTTGAAGCAAAAGGTATCCGGTGCACTGCTCGGGTTTGAAAACCAGGGCCTTTCTGTGTCGCGCAAAAACGGCAAAGTGTATGTATCACTTGATGAAAAGCTGCTTTTTAAAAGCGGCAGCACAACGGTTGACCCCAGGGGTGTTCAGGCTTTGAAAAAACTGGCTTCCGTGCTTGAACAAAACCCCGACATCAATGTGATGATCGAAGGTCACACCGATGATGTTCAGGTACTGTCCGGATCGGCCTTTAAAGACAACTGGGATCTGAGTGCGCTGAGAGCCACTTCCATTGTAAGAATCCTGCTGGAAGGGTCTGCCATCAACCCGCAACGACTCACTACTGCAGGAAGAAGCCAGTATCTGCCGGTGGATCCCGGAAAAACACCTGAGGCCCGGCAAAAAAACAGGCGTACGGAAATCATCCTGTCACCCAAACTGGACGAGTTGTATAAAATGTTGGGAGAGTAGGCAGCTACACCGTCATGATATCCTTTTCCTTACCGGCAACAACTGTATCGGTTTTCTTGATGTATTCATCGGTCATTAGCTGTATTTTTTCGGAAGCTTCCTTTTCAATATCTTCAGGAAGTCCGTTCTTAAGTAGTTTCTTCAGTTCCTCATTGGCATCACGGCGCGCATTGCGAATGCTTATCTTGGTATTCTCACCCAATTGCTTCACCTGTTTAACCAGGTTTTTGCGACGTTCTTCGGTAAGCGGAGGAATGTTCAGCCTGATGATCTCGCCATTATTCATGGGGGTTAGTCCGATATTGGCATAAAGAATTGCCTTCTCAATAGTCTGGAGCATATTCTTATCCCAGGGTTGTACAACAATTGTTTTGGCATCGGGAGTACCAACATTGGAAACCTGTGACAAGGGCGTCAGGGCGCCGTAATAATCAACCTGAATAGCGTCAAGAATGGCAGGAGTTGCTTTTCCGGCACGAACATGAACCAGCTCATCTTCCAGGTGACGAATAGCTTTATCCATTTTCTCATGAGCCATGTCTTCGCAAAATCGGGCTTCTTCTTCCATATTTTAAGGAGTTTGATGTAACGGAAACAAAATTAAAATATTGAATCATATATTCAACACGCTTAGGGAAAAATATTGCCGTTTTGGCAGGCTGAGTTTTTTCGGAACCCGGGTTTAATCAGGCTGCCCACAATCCTAATTGTGAATGATGCTGCCCACCTCTTTCCCTTCGAGTATTTTTCTGAGGTTACCCGGAGTGTTCATATCAAATACCAGAATAGGCACATTGTTTTCGCGGCACATGGTGAAAGCCGTCAGGTCCATGATCTTCAATCCTTTATTGTAGGCCTCTTCAAATGTGAGATCGGAATACTTCACGGCATCCGGAACTTTTTCAGGATCGGCAGTGTAAACGCCATCAACGCGGGTTCCTTTGAGAATCATTTCGGCTTCAATTTCAACACCTCTTAAAGCAGCCGCGGTATCGGTTGTGAAGAACGGATTTCCGGTTCCAAAGGTGAAAATTATGGAAAACCCTTGTGAAAACAATGTTTCCGTAAGTGTTTTTGAGTAGCGCTCAGCAACAGGGAGCATTTCAATAGCTGTTAAAACCCGCGCTTTGCCTCCGGCCTGGTTGATAAAGGTTTGCAATGCCAACCCATTGATCACGGTGGCCAGCATGCCCATGTAATCTCCGGTTATCCGGTCAAAGCCACTTTTCAAACCCGACAAGCCCCTGAAGATATTGCCTCCCCCTATTACAATTCCAACCTCGGCGCCCAGATCCTGGGCCTCTTTGATCTGCCGGGCATAAGACTCCAGCACCGTTTCATCAATACCCGATTTCTTTTCGCCCATCAGCGCTTCACCGCTAAGCTTAAGCAATACCCTTTTGTATTTTAATGCCATGGTTGTGTTGGTTGATTTGATGGGTAAATATAGAAAAAAATGACCACCTGCAGGCGTTTGTTGCAGCTCAATGTAAAGATTGCTCTGCATCCTCTCAGAGTCAAGCTGCTCATAACGACATTCAGTATTATATTACATTGTTGTCCGGATAAAACTTCCCGGATTATATAAAGTCCAATGTCTATTGCGTCCCTACGGGACTTTGAGAGTTGAGAGGTGGCTTTTCTTTTCTACC
>CAYTNC010000159.1:0-5825 GCA_964438935.1 uncultured Bacteroidales bacterium | reverse complement strand
TTTGAAGAAGGGAAGCACCAAAACTAATCCCGGCAATCAGCAAAAACCCGGAAAGATCATTTCTTCCGGGTTTTGTTTTTGCTATAACCGTTGCCGATAAGTCTTCTGATCTCATTGATGGGTAGTATTTTAACATTGGTGATGATGTAATCCTTGTTGATAAAGCCTCCCAATTGGTTACATTCATTGATCAACTCATCAAAGAGGGCCTGTACCGGAACCTGTAGCGGTATGATACTGATGATGATGCACAACTCTTTGTTGAACCTCAATTGTTCAATTTCCCCTTTTGATTTTCTGATTGCAAAACCCATCTCATCGGTGATGACCTTCTTCTCAAATTCCGAAAATTGGACTCCGTTTGCCGCAATCAAAACGGTAAAATACCTCAGTTTTAATCCTTTTCCTCCCAATCCGGTTGAAATCAGAATTTGGCTCTCATCAAGCAACTTACTTTCCAACAGAAGTTTACATTCCTGTAAGGCCAGCCTGGCCCAGTCCTTTAACTGATTCGGGGAATCGTTGGTGTACTTTTCCAGCGTACGGTAAGCTTCAATGCTGTCGATATTTGCCAACTGAACCAGCAGTTGCTTTTTGTCGTCAAGCGTTAGATTGTGATTGAAAATCGTATCCCTGTTCTTAAGTATTTCTTCCCGGTTGTAGCTGTTTTCAATTTTCCTTGTGAAATTGTAGTACTCCAGTTGCACATCAGCGTCTATCTGCTGTTCAAGAATGGAAACATTGCCGGGAATACTTCCCAGTAATTGCTGGATCTTATCGTATATGTTTTCATATGGTTCCATCCCTCATTACCAATTAGCATGGTGTATCATTAAAGTTAAAAAATGTGATTCAGAAATCCATGCAAATCTGTAAAATAATCACAAAAAGAATGTTTTTTATTAGAACTGTCCTATAAAGGCCATAATTGCTTTAAAAATAGAGGAGTAGAACATAAAATAGCCTGCCTGCCGATTAAAATGAACCGGCAGGCAGGCGAATTATCGGGTTGCTTTTCAGAAAGCTTTGTGGAATGTCAGTTCAGCAAAACCGGTTTGCCGAACCCTATTTTTTCCAGGGGTTTTAATTGTGTGGCAGCATCACCGGCTATCACATAATACATCTGGTTAGGTTTGACATATTCCTGCGCCAGTTTTTTTAATTGATCGCCAGTCATGTTGCTCACCACATCCTGTTCCTGCAGTACATAATCAGCAGGCAAGTTGTACTTGCTTATTGTTGAGAGCATTGAAAGTAATGAACTGATGGTTTCAAATCGGCGGCTGTTGGATTTGATCAGCGCATTTTTGGTAAAATCCAGATCTTCAGGGCTGATTCCTTCGCGGTACTTTTCCATGGAATTCTTGAAAATGCTTACTGTTTCAAAAGTTGCATCTGACCTTACACTGGTGCTGGCTGTGAATGGGGCGGGGTTTTTGGCCTCGCTGAAGCCCGAGCGTGCTCCATAGGTATAACCTTTTTCTTCACGCAGGATCAGGTTGAGAATCCCGCTGAAAGAACCACCGAGTTTATAATTCATAACTGTAAGCGCGTAAAAATCCGGATTTGTGCGCGGAACGGATAAGTTACCGGCATAAACCACCGATTGTTTGGCGCCGGGAACGTCAATAAAGTATATTGCGGATTGTTTAGGTACTTCCGGTATTTTGTATTCGGGGAAGCTCACCTGTTTTTCTTTCCAGTCTATAGCCAGCGATGCAAGTGATTTGGTAACCTCTTCCTGAGTAATATTTCCGGCTATATTAAAACGCGAAATTGAGGGCGAAAAATTCTTGTCATAATATGCTTTCAGATCATCCAGGGTAATTGATGCCACAGATTCCTTGGTGCCCAGGGTGTTGCCGGCAAGCACATTATTCTTTCCATACAGCAGTTTATATAGGGCACTGGAGGCAAGCGACTGCGGATCGGCTTCACGTTGCTCGATATCATTGATGGTGCGTATTTTTGACAGTTCAAACTGGGCACTGTCCCATCGCGGTTCAAGCAACATTTCCTCAACCAGGGCCAGCGTTTTTTCATAGTTACGCGACAGGCAGCTGGCCCACACGGTAATTTCTTCCCTACCGGTATACCATTGAATGCTTGCACCCAGCAATTCTATAGCTTCCTCCAACTGCTCCGGGGTTTTGTTTTTAGTACCCTCCATAAGTGCATCTGTGATCAGGTTGGCAACACCCGCTTTTGAAGTGTCATCCAAAAAGAACCCGCCATCAATGACCAGTTCGAAATTAACCAGCGGAACCTCATCATATTGAATGCCACGTACCATAAGTCCGTTACTTAGTTTGCTTTCCCAAATAGCCGGAACCTTAGCTGAAGGGTCAGGTCCTACGGTCGGAATGACGGAACGGTTAATTACCGAAGGAGTTTTCTGTATGGCTGTAACTTCAACCGGTGTGCTGATAGCAACTTGTGTGGCTTCATTGATATTCTCTTCAACAATGCCGGCATTTAAGGAATTCTCAGCCATCAAGCCGGTTTGCCCCTTGGGGACAAAACTGGTCATAACAAACGGCTTTCCTTTGATGTAGGACTCATATACCCTTTTCACATCCGCAATGGTTACCGATTTGATTCCTTCGATATCTTTGGTGATATAACCGGGATCATCCTTATACGTGTTGTAAAATGCCAGCTGGAGCGATTTGTTGAAAATACTGTTCAGACCCTGGTAAAAATCAGTTTCCATCATAGCCTTGATCCGTTCAATGTCATTTTGCGTTATGCCTTCTTTTTCAAAGAGCTGCATAGCTTCCTGAATTCCCTGCTCCAGTTCGGCTAGCGAATGGCCCTCATTGGCTCGCATGCTCAGGGTAAACCTGCCTGCCATTTCCATTGAGTAATTGTAGGCGTTAACGTTTGAGGTCAGTTGTTTTTCCTTCACAAGTATTTTGTACAAGGGGGCCTTCTTACCATCGGCAAGAATTCTTGCCAGAAAATCAAGTGCATAGGCATCTTTATTGTATGCCTCGGGAACAGGCCACGCCACTGTAAGTTCAGGGACCGTTGCAAAGTTGTCTTCGTGATAAAACCGCTTGGTTTCTTTGAGTACAGCAGGAATGGGATTTCTTGCTGCAACAGTTCCGTGCGATTTGATTTCACCAAAATATTTTTCAATCAGAATTTTTACGGAGTCTTTATTGAAGTCTCCTGCAACAACAAGGGTTGCGTTATTCGGACCATAGAACTTATCATAAAATGACTTTACATCCTCAACAGTGGCTTTCTGCAAATCGGCCATTTCACCAATCACCTGCCAGTTGTAAGGGTGACCTTCACCAAACAGGTTCTTATCGATGATGTAATCCGTATGTCCGTAGGGCACATTGTCAACTCCCTGGCGCTTTTCATTCTGAACTACATTCTGCTGAACGGCAAAAGCTTCCTGCGTAACCGTGTTGATAAAATAGCCCATCCTGTCTGATTCCATCCACAGTACCAGTTCCAGGGCATTGTTGGGAACTACTTCGAAATAGGTTGTTATATCATTGGAGGTAAATCCGTTAAGCGTACCGCCTACATTCTGAATCATTTTAAAATACTGATCCTGGGGTATGTTTTCCGATTCCTGAAACAACATATGCTCAAAAAGGTGTGCAAACCCGGTTTTGCCTGTTTCTTCGCGACTCGATCCTACGTGGTACATGATTGCCGTAGATACAATCGGGTCCGATTTGTCCAGATGCAGCACAACCTCCAGCCCGTTTGGCAGCGTATATTTTTCATAATCAATAGACAACTGCTTTTCTTTTGATTTGGAACAACCGCTGATGATCAGCAGCAGCGTAAGCATTGCGCTGCTTAGTTTTAAAATATTTGTCAGATTCATATAATTGTGGTTTATTATGAAGGTAAATAGATCTGTTGGTTTCAAAAATAAACAAATTTCAATCAACATGTTAGGATTTTACTCACAACAAACCTCAGGTATGCAACTTTCCTGTATTCATAATGGCATTCAGAATTCAACAGGGCCAATTTTGTTCATTAGGCTCAAAATCCGCGCCTGCCTTTTCAATAGGTATGTCGAAGGTCGGGCTGGATTTCTGCCTCGGGGATTGGGCAGGGCGGCAGCAATGAGGGCAGCTTCCCCTTTGGTTAATTTTTTGGCTGATTTGTGAAAGTATTTTTGAGCTGCTGCTTCTACTCCATATACGCCATTACCGGTTTCCATAACATTCAGGTAAACCACCATAATCCGTTTCTTACTCCAAACAGCCTCTATAAGAACGGTAAAATATACCTCAAAGCCTTTTCTGATATATGTTCTGGCAGGCCACAGGAATACATTCTTAGCCACCTGCTGTGAAATGGTGCTGGCACCTCGTTTACGCCTGTGCCGCTTGTTGTAATCTACAGCTTTCTGAACGGCTTCCACATCAATCCCCCAATGATCCAGGAACCGGTTGTCCTCTGAGGCTACTACAGCCCGTGTCATATTTGGAGAAATGTTTCTATAGGATACCCAGTCTTTATGAATACCCACTCTGGTCCCATCATTTTTCTTAATGAGGGCGCGCTTCAGCATAAGCGGTGTAAGGGGCGGATTGATAAAGGAGAACAACAACACTGCCAAAAAAGTAGATGCGAAGAAACCCAGGGTGCCCCATTTCAAATATTTCAGAACTTTCTTCAGGTATTGCATTAAAATACCCGGTGAGGGCGGTAGTTCAGATTCCGGAATGCCAACCGGTTTCTCAATTGTTTCTTCCATTGGATACTTTTACAGGGCGAAAATTAGTAAAAAAAAAGACAGAATTTATTCTGTCTTTCTGTCTTTTTAGTTGCTGCTTTTGTGCTCCAGCTCTTTGATTTTTTCCTGGGCGCGCAAATAATAAGCCTTGTATCTGATGTAGTGATTTCCTTTTTCAAATTCCCAGAACACATTCCCTGCCCGGTATACTTTACCGATACAGGCTTCGAAGATCAGGTTATAGTTAATCCCTATAAGCCGCTCAGCTTCGAGAATTGTTCTGAAACGTACGCTTTTATCGCCAAAATGACCAATGACAGGTACATTGTACTTTTTCTGGCGGCGTTTCATAATCAATCTGTTCATAGCAGTTTTTCTTTGATTTACGTGAAAGATCATTTTTTGTTGCATAATTAATCAGCAACTTCAAAATTCTTCCCGGTACGCGGCTTTTTTGAAAACGTCTTTGCTTCAGCAGCTACCCAAAGCCGGATATGCTATTTAAAAAGGCTCTCGTCCCTGATGAGCATCAGGATGGCGCTGTGGGGTACAATTACATATTTATCCTGGTTGAATTCAATTTCCCAGCCGCTTTTCTGCAGGTACACCGCTTCATCACCCTCTTTGGGCTGCAACGGCACATATTTTACCTCATCGCTTTTATCCTTCCAGGGCTCATCCACTTCATTGATGGCCGGAATCGGATAACCGGGCCCTACCTTAACCACATAGCCGATTTGAATGGATTCACGCTCCTGCACTCCGGGGGGCAGCAACAAGCCTGATTTGGTTTTATCGTGCGGCGTTTTGGGTTTGATCAGCACCCTGTCGCCTACCAGAATTATTTTCTCTAAATTTTTTCCGCCAATCTCAAGTGACATACTGCAATGGAATTTGTGGCAAATATATTAAAAATGATTCAATTTGAAGGGCAGCAGCTGTATGGAAGTAGCAGTGGCAGTGGCAGTAGCAGTGGCAGTAGCAGTAGCAGTAGCAGTAGCAGTAGCAGTGGCAGTAGCAGTGGCAGTAGCAGTGGCAGTAGCAGTAGCAGTAGCAGTATGCTTCGACTCCGCTCAGCAGCCGGTTACAGTCAAATCCCTATTCCCAA
>CAYTNC010000158.1:4140-5833 GCA_964438935.1 uncultured Bacteroidales bacterium | reverse complement strand
AGAAACCCTGCTTTACCGGAGTGTCTGAAATGCTCAGGGTTTCAGCTGACAATACAGTTAAACTGCTGACGCTTGAATTGCAGATCCGGCTGGATGAACTGGGCGAGATCTGGCATTATTCATCACTTGAGCGGATATTTATTGAGCATGAGTTGTACGAACCCATCAAGCAGTGTAAAACCGAAGAGGCCATTCTCGAAACCATTGACAACGGTTTAAAGCCCTTTAAGAAACAACTGAGAAGGGAAGTTACCCAGGATGACCTGACCCGACTTTCTATTTTACCCATAAAAAGAATATCCAAATTCAGCTCATTCAAGGCAGATGAGCACATCCGCCAGGTTGAAGCTGAAATGGAAGAGGTTAAAAATTACCTGAACAACATCATACCATACGCTATTAGCTATTACAGGCAAATTAAAAAGAAATACAGCGCCGGAAAGGAAAGAAAAACAGAGATCAGGGGATTCGACACCATTATGGCAACCGAAGTGGCTGTGGCCAATGCCAAACTTTATGTGAACCGGACTGAAGGATTTATAGGTACCGGATTGAAAAAGGATGAATATGTTTGTGATTGTTCGGATATTGATGACATACTGGTAATCAGGAAGAATTGTAAATATCAGATTACCAAGATTTCGGAGAAGCAGTTTGTGGGTAAGGACATTGAGTATATCGGAGTTTTCAAGAAAAACGATGAAAGAACCATTTACAATGTGGTTTATCGGGATGGAGAAACAGGCATCATATATATTAAGCGGTGCGCCCTTACCGGGATGATGCGCGACAAGGAATATGATCTGACCAAAAGCGAAGGATCACAGCTGCTTTATCTGAGTGTCAATCCCAATGGGGAGGCTGAAACGGTTAAAATAACCCTGAAACCCAGGCCCAGGGTTAAGAACCTGGTGTTTAATGTAAACTTCAGTGAGACCGACATTAAAGGTAAGGCTTCAATAGGCAATATACTCACTCGATTTCCGGTTCATAAAATTGAACTGAAGGAAAAGGGAACTTCCACGCTGGGCGACAAAAAGATTTGGTGGGATCCGGCAGTGCAACGTCTGAATGATGACGGTAAGGGAGAATTCCTGGGCGAATTCGGCGGAGATGACCGGATATTGGTAATGACTCAGGCAGGTGTTATGCGTCTTTCGGGTTTTGAGCTGTCAACCCATTTTGAAGAAGACCTTCTGGTCATCCAAAAATACGACCCGAATTTCATTTACACCGTGGTTTATTATGACGGCGAGCAGAAATACCATTATGTGAAACGTTTTAAAGCTGAAGCTACCGAGAGGCCTGCCCGATACTATGACGAGCATCCCAAATCGAAGTTTGTGCTCATTTCGGAAAATAATTATCCCAGACTTGAGGTAAAGTTTGGAGGCAAGCACAAAAAGCGCGATCCGGAAGTTATTGAAGCTGCTGATTTTATTGCCGTAAAAGGGTTTAAGGCAAAAGGCAAAAGGCTGAGCAGTTATGAAGTGGCAGGAGTTACGGAACTGGAACCACTGCGTTTTAAAGAAGCCGTGGATGCCCCGCCTGAAACACCTAAAACACCCGAAAAAACTGAGACCCCCGAAAAGCCTGAACCGCAAAAAGCCGACAAGCCAAAGCCGGCAAAGCCACATTTACCCGAAGGGGGTGCCAAAGGGGAACAGATGTCGTTGTTTTGATCACCTCACCC
>CAYTNC010000158.1:0-4040 GCA_964438935.1 uncultured Bacteroidales bacterium | reverse complement strand
GTGAGGTGTAATTTGCAATTCATTCGTTCATGTATTATCTTCGTCACCTTCGACCCAATACGCTGAAAGGTGAAACTCAGATCAACCCGTTCTGTTTTGTCCGGTAGCATTCTGATACCGGCATCCAAATCGCATACCATCAGGGCGGTTGCAATAGCAACTGTAGCTCAAGGTATATCGGTACTTCGGAACCCACTTATGTCTGATGATGCCCGTTCGGCCCTGGAAGGCGCAAAAGAAATGGGCGCTGCGGTTAATTTGGGCAGTAATTGGGTAATAGAAGGTATTGGCGGGTCCCCGGGTCAAAACTGCCGTCATATCAACGTAGGTAATTCAGGCACCTCACTGAGAATACTCACCGGCTTGTGTGCATTGGGTGAGCATCCCGTGTCGTTCGACGGAGACAAATCCATACGTCAGCGGCCCATGATGCCGCTGTTATCAGCACTCGGCAATCTCGGAGCAGAACTTGTTGAATCAGCCGATGGGAAATGTCCTTTTACCATCCGCGGACCCATTCGGGGTGGCAAAACCACCATTAACGGAGTCAGTTCACAGTTTCTGACCGCCTTGCTCATTGCAAGTCCTCTTGCGCCGGGCGATTCGGAAATCACTGTGGAAAACCTGAATGAGAAGCCTTACGTGGAGATTACGCTCGACTGGCTCAGGCGCCTGGGTATCCGGTTTGAACAGCAGGGGCTCGATTGGTTTAAGATATATGGCAACCAGCATTATAAAGCCTTTGAAAGGGAAATACCGGCAGATTTTTCAACAGCTGCTTTTCCGCTATGTGCCGCTGCAATCACAGGCTCCGAACTGCTGATCAGAGGGCTCGATTTCAATGACCACCAGGGCGATAAGGAAGTTTTTAACTACTTTGAACGAATGGGAATGCAAATCAGGCATTTTCCCGAAGGTGTGCTGGTGAAGGGTACCGGGCTTAACGGAATTGACATTGATATGAATGCCACTCCCGATGCGTTGCCTGCTATGGCTGTGGCAGCCTGCTTTGCTAAAGGCACCACCCGGTTGTTGAATGTGCCTCAGGCCCGGCTTAAAGAATGTGATCGCATTGCAGCCATGGCCAAAGAACTCTCAAAGATGGGTGCCAACGTGGAAGAACTGCCTGATGGCTTGATCATTCACCGGAGTAACCTGAAAGGAACAGAGGTCCACGGTTATGATGACCACCGGATGGTGATGGCACTTGCCGTTGCAGGTTTGGCAGCAGAAGGTGATACTACTGTGGATACCGCTGAATCAGCTTCGGTGACCTTTCCCAACTTTGTGAATGACATGTCCGGTTTGGGCGCCCAGTTTATAACAATTGAAACCTGAAACAATTAAAATCAGATATCTATGCTAGGATGTACGTATGGCCATTTATTTAGGACCACCGTTGCAGGAGGCTCTTACCAGGAAGGGTTGTCTATTAACATTCAGGGTGTTCCCCCCGGATACCTGTTTTCGGAAGAGGAAATTTATGTGGAACTCATGCTCCGCAAACCGGGTCAGGGAGAACTTACCTCTCCGCGACGCGAGGCCGATGTGCCCATCATATACAGCGGAGTGAATGCTGCCGATACCATGCCGGGCTTTAAAAATGCCGGTTACACAAACGGTACTCCCATGGTTATCCTGATTCCCAATGTCGACCGGCATCTCGAGCACATAGAACAATACCAGAGCACCAACCGCACCCCCCGCCCGGGCCATGCATCTTATGCATCCTATAAGAAATACGGATCGTGGGACGATTCAATCGGAGCAGGTTTTTTCAGCGGAAGGTATACTTCCTCGATTGTAGCGGCAGGCTGCATTGCCAAAAGAATACTCAAGGACCATGGCATTGAAGTGGTTTCATTTGTGCGCGAAGCTGCCGGTATTCGCATGAAAGACATGCCGCTGGAAGTGATTAAAAAGAAAGCTGCTGCCTACCGTGAAGTCAGGAAGCAGTATGACCCCATATACCTCGACCTGTTTGGTTCAGGCAAGATGCAAAAGGCACAACGGTTCTTCGAAAAAGCCGCCATCCTTGCTGAACTCGAAACCCGGATCCCCGATATCAAAAGGCCCGTTTATAGAGAGGAAGAGGTTAGGGAAAAATACGGCATCAATCCGAAACTTTTCTGTCCCGACCCCGAAGTTGCCGACGCCATGTATGATGAAATACTGCGCATTATGCAGGAAGGGGACTCATCGGGCGGTATTGTGGAAGTTGTTGTTACAGGCGTACCTGCTGGTATGGGAGAGCCGGTGTTCAGCAAACTCGACGGCGAGTTGGGAAGGCTTATGAGCATTGGCACAGTGAAGGCTGTTGAAATTGGCTGCGGCATGGAAGCCGCAAAAATGACCGGTTCACAATGCAACGACGGCCTTAGGGTGAAAAACGGAGAAGTGGTATTTACCTCCAATCATGCAGGGGGTATCACCGGCGGGTTAACCACCGGCCAGGATATTGTGGCCCGGGTGGCAGTGAAGCCCACGCCCACCATTGCAAAACCGCAATTTACCGTGGATAAGGTAAGTATGGAAGATAAAGAACTTGCAGCTGTGACCCGGCGCGATCCCACAATTGTGGCCCGCATGTGGCCTGTGGTTGAAGCATTCACCGCACTAATCATCCTGGATGCCTACATGCTGCATGTGGGTTACCAGGCTATGAAACCCGAATAATCAATCATTAAATACTGGATTATGAAAAAAATCTTTTTAAGCATCATGCATCGGGCAGTTCTTCTGTCCGCTTTAGCATTCCTGGTCAGCACCGGAGTTTATGCCGATGTGACCATCCCTTACATACTATCCGACAACATGGTATTACAGCGCGATGTGCCGGTAAATATCTGGGGCTGGGCAAAGCCCGGAGAGAAGGTGACCGTGACCATCGGCTCGCAAAAGGTATCTGCAAAAGCTGATAAAAAAGGGGACTGGAAAGTACAGCTGAAGCCAAACGCTGCCGGCGGTCCGTTTGAATTGACCATTAAGGGCAAAAACACCCTTACCCTGAAGAATATTCTTTACGGCGATGTGTGGTTATGCGGCGGGCAGTCCAATATGGAATGGCCCCTGATGCGGTCGAGGAACTGGGCAACCGACAAAAACTTTACCAATAACCCGAATATCAGGCTGTTTTATGTTCCAAAGAAAATAAGCCTGAAGCCGCTGCAGAATACCAGCGATGCCAAATGGGAAGTGTGCAGCCAGGAAAGTGCTAATTCATTTTCTGCCATAGGCTATTACTTTGGAAAGAACCTGACCACGGAACTCAATGTACCGGTTGGACTGATTAACAGCAACTGGGGAGGAACCGATATCGAAACCTGGATCAGCCTCGAAACCATGTATGCTGATAACGACTACAAGGCCAGTATCGATAAGATCAAAGGCATGAACCTGGACCAGATACAGAAGGATGCAGAAGAGCAGCTTAAAAAATTTCAAAATGCCATATCCAATGAAGATCCGGGCATTGTAAACAAATGGTACCTGCCGGAATTCAAAACAACCGACTGGAAAACCATGCGCCTGCCACAGGCCTGGGAAGGTGCCGGGCTGCCTGCATTGGATGGCGTAGTGTGGTTTCGCAAAGAAATTACCATTTCAGCAGCCGATGCCGGTAAGGAGGCTGAAATTAACCTCGGACCTATTGATGACAGTGATGAAACCTATTTAAACGGAGTGCGAATCGGAAAAACCGAAAACAAGTACGATCTGCCCCGGTCTTATAAAGTGGCAGCCGGAGCGCTCAAAGCCGGAGTTAACGTGATTTCAATAAAAGTTATTGATACCGGTGGAGGCGGCGGTTTATGGGGTATTGACAACCAGGTATACATGGAAATTGGCGGAAACGAGGTAAGCCTGGCAGGCGAATGGAAATACAAAGTAGGTCTGGATCTGCAGGCACCTAAAGAGTCTTCTAGTCCAAACAGCTTTCCTTCATTGCTGTTCAACGGCATGATCAATCCTTTATTGAATTTCCCGATTAAGGGAGTCATCTGGTACCAGGGCGAGAACAACGCCGGAAATTACATCAAATA
>CAYTNC010000157.1:0-5922 GCA_964438935.1 uncultured Bacteroidales bacterium | reverse complement strand
TAAGTCCCAATTCAACAAACCCCTTATCCGTGAACTTATAAGCATTATTCAGCAGGTTCGAAAGTATCTGTTTAATCCTGATCAGGTCACTGTTGATCTTCAGATTTTGATTGTGTAATTCATTGTTCAACCTGATGGTAAGTTCAGGCTTTCTGTTCATCAATGAAAAAGAGGAATACAAGTGATCCAGGACTTCATTTAATCCAAAGATTTCCTTTTTAATGTTGAGCTGATCTGCTTCAATGAGCGAGAGGTCGAGAATGTCATCGATCAGCACCAGCAATACTTCTGAATTGGCATTGATTACATTGATGAATTCGTTTCGCTCCTGCAATTCCAGTTGCTCGTCTTTAAGCATATTGGAAAAGCCTACAATGGCATTCATGGGCGTTCGGATCTCATGACTCATGTTGGCCAAAAAGGCAGATTTCAGTTTATCAGATTCTTCAGCTTTTTTAATAGCTATTTCCAGTTCCCTGGTTCTCTCCTCCACCAGTTTTTCAAGATTTGATCGGTGTTGTTCAAGCTCTGCATTCTGTTTCAGGATTTCATCACTCATTTGTGAGAGCATTTCATTTTGTGTTGAAATCTCCTCGTGCTGCTGAATCAACTCTTCGTGTTGTTCTTTGAGTGCGATGTTGACGTTATTCAGCTCTTTGGTTCGCTCGTTTACAACCACTTCCAGTAAAGCCTTTTGTTTTTTCAATCTGTAAAAACGATTGTAAAGAATATATATCAACAACAATACTACTGTAAGAATGTCAACCAGCAGAAACCACCAGGTTCGCCAGAATGGGGGTTTGATGA
Source organism: uncultured Bacteroidales bacterium (assembly GCA_964438935.1). Taxonomy (GTDB): domain Bacteria; phylum Bacteroidota; class Bacteroidia; order Bacteroidales; family UBA10428; genus UBA5072. The sequence goes on along the minus strand of CAYTNC010000157.1, from coordinate 5,115 downwards.
TTACCTCAAGTGCTGCCCCGTCTGTATTCCAAATGCCATGACTGTTAGAAGCAGTCACCCTGAAAACATATCTTCCCGGTGGAAGATTTGGATACAGAGCAGTACTGGTTGTTGACGGTTTTGACCAGTCTTTGTCAAAGTTTTCAAGAATGTATGAATAATGATTATTATCGGGATTGTTGAAATTCAGGGCGGCAAAATTGAAAAACAAGGTCGATTGCTTGTAATTCAACCTGATTTGTTTTAAATACTCTATGGAACAGTCGATTAAGGCATCTTTGACGTCCGGTTTTACAGTAATGTGGTTAATACTTAAACCGGTTATGAAAACAGGCGGCACGTATGTATCATCCTTTATGTCGAGTGGATCAAAAATAGTCAGTCCTTTTGCCGATCCGAAATAAATGAGTCCATCTCGGCTTAATATTCCCGATGTGGGATTATGGTTCAGGTAATGAATCCCGTCTGATTTTCCGTAGTCTTTAATTATTTTATTTTGTGGATCGAAACTGCATATTCCTTTGTTATTTCCCAGCCAGAGTATGTTGTTTTTATCTTCAATAATTTTGCTTATGGTAAAGGGCTCATTGGGTTTGTTGCCCTTATATCCGACACATGCAGACAGGCCGGAATCAAAAAGATAGAGGTTCTCATCAGTACCAATCCACAGTTGCTTTTTGCTATCCTCAAAGACATCAAATACAGTAACATTGTAACTTTCCTGATCCATTTCATCCCTGAAGGGAATTCTTAAGAAACTATTGTTTTGCGGGTTGAACGAGCACAATCCACCGGCAGTTCCAATCCAGATACGTTTTCTGGAATCCTCAAATATTTTGTACACCAGATTGTTACTAAGTGTATGCATGTCTGCCGGGTTGCTTTTGAACCGCATAACTTGATTGGATGCCCTGTCAAACAAAACAACTCCATCGCGCAGATAGCTCACCCACAATCTTTCCCGGGTGTCAACCAGTATTCTGCCAATGTCTCTTCCAACAGGTGATTTATCCCTGTCATCAAACCGATTGGAGTAAATAAGCCTCTTCTTATCCCAGTCATAATAGCGAAGCCCCTCCCCCAGTGAGCTAATCCATATCCGATTGTGTCTGTCCTTATGGAGATTATATACCGTAAGTCCTTTAAGTTCAGGAATAATGGGTTTAAGTGAACCTTCGCGCGGATTATACTCTATGATGCCGTTCTCACTTGCTCCGATCCATATATTTCCATCAGGGGTTTCACAAACGCTGAGTGCCTGATAGGTAGAATAATCAAGAAATTGCGGTTGTACCAGGTTAACCAGGGAGGAGAACCGGTAGGCGTTCGGGGTATAAATATTCAAGCCGTTATCAGAAGTACCTATCCAAACAGCACCTTCTGCAGATCTGAGCATTACAGTAAGTCTGTTGCTGTTTATTCCAAAAGGACTTGCCGGGTTGTAGGTATAATTCACCACACGGCCTGTTTCGGTATCCAGTTCAAACAATCCCCTGTTATAGCTTGTCAGAAGCAATCTTGATCCGTCAAGTTCCATGACCGAAGATATCCACACTGCGGTATAAACGCCTCCCTGAGGAAACAGTGAAAAAAAACTGGAAGATGTGTCTGACTGGTTATATCTGAATATTCCTGATGAACCGGCATACCAAACCTCATTCTTTGAATCAACATATACCACCGGCATATTTACGTTATCAAACAGGTAAATCAAGCCACTTTCCATCCTGATGTTCTTAAACACCTTGGCTTTTTGATCATACCGGATGAGTAATCCATTTGCAGATGCCATCCACAGGTTTCCATCGCGGTCTTCTTTTATTGAAGTAATGTAGTTGCTGCCTATGCTTTCTGAATTGAGGGAATCATGAACAAAATGAATAAAAGAACTGTCCTGTCTGTTAAAAAGGTTCAAACCGCCTCCCCGGGTAGCTACCCACAATTGCTTTCGGGAATCCTCAAATATTGCCCTGGCGTTGTTGGATGAAATACTTTCGGACTTTCCGGGAAAATGCCTGAACCTGTATGTCTTCTCATTCTGCTTGTTAAGCAGCACCAAACCATTGGTGTCATTGCAAAACCACAATCCGTTATAGCTGTCTTCGTATACGGCTAGTGTACGCTGCAAAAAAACATTGGAGCTGTCTTTAATCAGGTCGTAGTAATTTCTGAAACTATTCCCGTCATATCTGCTGATACCATTCTCGGTTCCAAGCCACATAAACCCATCCCTGTCCTGATAAATGCAGAGCACATTGTCATTGGATAACCCGTCCTTTGTGCTCAGGTACCTGAAATTCAGGTCAACCGCCTGAGCAAAAAGCAAATGGGGTAATTGGCATAACAGAATCAGCAACAAGGTATAACCTTGAGAAAATAACCGGTTTTTATACCTTTTCATAGAGAATGGATAGAAATTCAGTATTAAGATAGTAAATATAGCGATTTGTGGTCTGGCTCTGCTAGAAATATTTGGATTAATTGCCTATTTTTGCCCAAAAACACAGTGAATAAAAGCAAAATCAAGGTTGGCATTGTCCAGAAAAGTTGTGGGCATAACGTAAATGAAAACCTGGATTCGGCTCAGGCCGGAATTCGTGAAGCAGCATCAAAAGGGGCAAATATTGTTTGCCTGCAGGAGTTGTTTCTTACCAGGTACTTCTGCTATACCGAAGATTATGAATATTTCAAACTTGCAGAAAGCGTTCCCGGCAACACTACGGAGCAATTACAAAAGCTTGCTGCCGAGCTGAATGTTGTTATCATTGCCTCACTTTTTGAAAAGGTGGATGCCGGTGTATATTTCAATACCACAGCAGTTATTGACGCTGATGGGAAATACCTGGGCAAGTACAGAAAAAACCACATTCCTGATGATCCCGGGTTTTATGAAAAGTTTTACTTCACACCCGGAGATAGTGGTTACCGGGTATTCGAAACTAAGTTCGGAACAATAGGAGTATTGATTTGCTGGGATCAGTGGTATCCTGAGGCTGCCCGCATTACCAGTTTGATGGGTGCACAGATCCTTTTCTATCCAACAGCAATTGGTTGGGCAAATTCACAATCGCCCGATGTCAACCAGGAACAATATCAGGCATGGCAAACCATACAGCGCGCACATGCCATTGCCAACGGTGTGCATGTGGTTGCAGTTAACCGTTGCGGCACTGAGGAGGAATTGAAGTTCTGGGGTGGCTCATTTGTTGCCGATCCGTTTGGTAAAGTGGTCTACCAGGCGCCACATGAAAATGATGCGGTGCAGGTGGTTGAAACTGATCTGGCGCTGTCAGATTTTTACCGTGTTCATTGGCCTTTCATGCGCGACCGTCGGATTGACACCTATGCTCCACTGAATAGTCGTTACTTAAAGTAGTGAAGCATTTTATGTCTTTTTCAGAAACAGACACACCCCTGCAACTGGGTTATCGTTTCCCAGCCGAATGGGAAAAGCACGAGTCAACCTGGCTGAGTTATCCGCATAACGAAGCTTCATGGCCGGGAAAAATCCATACTATTTTTCCTTATTACAACCGTTTTATTCATGAAGTAGCCCAAGGAGAACAGGTCCATATCCATGTAACGGATATTGAAATGCAGGATCGGGTTACCAGGGAACTTGCTGCAATTGGGGCCAACCTGAAAAACATTGCGTTGCATATTTTCCCTACCAATGATGCCTGGTGCCGCGACCATGGTCCGGCTTTTGTTGTGCGCAATGCTTCTGATAAAAAAAAGGCCATAGTAAGCTGGGAATACAATGGCTGGGGCAACAAATATCCTGCAGAACTTGACAATACCATTCCCGACCGCATTGGCAAACTGCTTCATCTTCCGGTTTTTCACCCGGGAATTGTTATGGAAGGAGGTTCTGTAGATTTCAACGGTGCCGGAACCCTGATTACAACAACAGCATGCCTGCTTCATCCGAACCGGAATCCGGGAATGACGCAAAGTGAAATAGAGATTTACCTGCAGGAGTATTATGGTGTGAAACAGATTTTGTGGCTTGGAGAAGGCATTGAAGGCGATGACACCGATGGCCATGTGGATGATCTCACACGATTTGTCAATACAGATACTGTAATTACAGTTGTTGAAAAAAACAGATCTGATAACAACTATATCCCGCTTCAGGATAATCTGAAAAAATTGTCGGGTTTCAGACTGCTCAGCGGAAAACAACTGAATGTTGTTGAACTGCCCATGCCGGAACCGTTGTATCATGAAGGACAACGGTTGCCTGTTTCATATGCTAACTTTTACATTGCCAATGCCGGAGTAATGGTGCCCACTTACCGATGTAAACAAGATGATGAAGCCATTTCAATACTGGAATCTTGTTTCAGGGACCGGCCTGTAATTGGTCTGGATTCGGTTGAAATCATTTGGGGTTTGGGAAGTTGGCACTGTTTGAGCCAGCAGGAGCCTGCTATTGAATAACCCCTGACCCGATGAGTTCCTCTCCTTCATACCAGGCAGCAAACTGACCGGAAGTTATTCCCCGTTGTTTCTTTTCGAAGATGATGTGCAATCCGTCTTCCTTCATATATAGTGTTGCCTGCTGAAGTGGCTGACGGTATCTGATTCTAATCAGCAAACTGCGTTCCTCGCCCGGGTGTAATCTCTTGTCGGGCCTTACCCAGTGAATTTGTGCTGCCGGTATGAACAAGCCCCACCTGTTCAACCCCGGATGCTCATGGCCCATGCCTACATATAACAAATTGTCCGCAGTATTGGTGCTGATCACAAACATGGGCTCTGGCTTTCCCCCAATATTCAATCCCTTGCGTTGCCCAATGGTATAATAGTGAGCCCCCTGGTGAATTCCTGCAACTTTTCCGCTGGATGCGGCATAGGTAAAACCCGATGTCAGCAATTCAGGATTGTCTTTTTGCCTCAGCCAGTTCCTGTGCAACAGTGAATAATCATGAAAGATCTGAAGATCCTTATCTATTTCAACAATCTGCCCGGGCTTTGATTTCAGCTTCTGTTTCAAAAATTCCGGCAGATCTACCTTACCAACGAAGCAGATGCCCTGCGAATCTTTTCGCTCGGCTGTTGCCAATCCCTGTTCACGCGCTATATCCCTTACCGTTTGTTTAACGAGGTTGC
>CAYTNC010000156.1:0-6031 GCA_964438935.1 uncultured Bacteroidales bacterium | reverse complement strand
AGAGACGCAAGATTTTGCGTCTCTGCACGTTTTTGTAAAAACAGTATCCGGTTTTTTAACGGATTGCATATCTTTGTTTATTCGCAGCATACATTAAAAACCATTGAAGATGGCAAAAATTATAGAAACCGAAAACAACGTAATCAACCAAATCGGCGTAGGCACCGAAATTACAGGTGACGTAACCACCAATAACGACATACGTTTTGATGGTGCACTTGTTGGCAATCTGAAAACCAAGGGAAAAGTGGTTATCGGAGAAACCGGATCCGTTAAAGGCGAAATTAGTTGCAAGAATTCCGTCCTTGAAGGCAAGGTTGAAGGAAAAATTAGCGTTACCGAACTGCTTACCCTGAAAGCCACGTCTTCACTCACCGGGGATATTGTAACCCGCCGGCTGGCCATTGAACCCGGAGCCAAATTCAGCGGTAACTGCAACATGACAGCTGATAATTCAAACCCCTATGCCGGAAAAGAATCTGAAAAATCAGGAGAAGACAGCAAAAAGTCTAAGTAATTACGCCAAATATTCAAGCCAGGCTTTTCAGATGGCCGCCATCATCCTGATCGGGGTTTTTGGCGGCATCAAACTCGACCGGTGGCTTGAATTCAGGTTCCCGGTATTTACCGTGGTGCTTTCGCTGCTGGCAACCGGGCTTGCTGTTTATTACGGAATAAAGGACTTTCTGAAGATGAAATAAGGATGCGATGGAAAAAGGGTTGAAGAAAATTCTTGTCGGACTGGCAGCAGTATCAGTAATTCTTTTTGCTGTTGGCCTGCTCTTGTTTAAAACCATGCTGGTTGGTAAATACTTCGCGTTTTTTCCCCTGCTTGTTCTGTTCATGTTCCTTATCAATGCCGGGTTTTTTATCTTTTACTACAGGTCGCTTCAAAAACCTGCCAACATTTTTATCAGGGCCTTTATGGCATCTACCGGTGCCAAGCTGGTTATATACCTGGTTCTGATTCTTACCTATGTGCTGACCACCCCCAAAACAGCCCTTGTTTTTGCCATAACCCTGTTTGCAATGTATCTCACTTATTCAGTGTATGATTTGTGGATCATGCTGAATTTGCTGAAACAGAAGAAAGAAAATAGCAATTAGTCAAAGCAGTTGTCAAATTAGTTTTCTATATTTATGGCCACATTTTTTGGATATGTATAGTAAGATTTGTAAGGTTCTTCTTCCGGCATTCATGCTGCTTTCGTTAGGTTTTAACAACCAGCTTTTTGCTGCATCGGAAGAACATCAGGCAGAAGGAGTTGTTGCAGGTCACGAAGCAACACCCAACAAAGAGGAAGCAGGAAAGTTCAACCCGGGAGATTTCATGTTCGATCACATTAAAGATGCACATGACTGGCACCTGATGTCTGTTGGGAAAACCCATGTTACCATACCCCTTCCGGTTATTCTGTACAGTAAAAACAGCGGCCTGCACATGTTCATGTCGTGCAAATTCAAACACGGCCATGCCGATTACAAGGGTTTTCATCTGGAAACCAGCGGTGAAAACAAAGGCAAGATTCTGGAAGCTGACGGATCAAAACCCTTTGATATTTCCATCACCAAAAATGTGGCTGCCCTGTTCTTCAGCATCTTCCTCATTTTACTCATTTTTCTCAACGTGGGAAGAGCCTATCGGAAAAATCCGCTTAAAGCACCCAGCGGTTTGCAGAGCTTTGTTGAACCCATCATTACCTTTCTGCGCGACGATGTGATCAAACCTTCCATTGGGCCAAAATATGAAAGATACATGCCCTACCTGCTGACCCTGTTCTTTTTCATCTGGATTAACAACATGCTGGGTCTGATACCTTTGCCTCCGGGAGGTGCCAACCTTACCGGGAATATTGCGGTAACCCTGACGCTGGCCCTGTTTACATTTGCAATTACCACATTCAGCGGCAATAAAAGCTACTGGAAACACATCGTTAACACACCGGGTGTGCCGGCATGGCTGAAACTTCCTCCGTTGCCCATTATTCCGCTGGTTGAAATAATCGGCATATTTACAAAACCCTTTGTGCTGATGGTCCGACTTTTTGCCAACATCACGGCAGGTCACATTATTGCCCTGGGATTTATCAGCTTGATTTACATCTTTGGTGAAATGTCGCACGGACTGGCATACGGAGTATCCATTGTGTCCATCCTGTTCAACGTATTCATGATGTTCCTGGAATTGCTGGTGGCCTTTATCCAGGCTTTTGTTTTCACCTTCCTGTCGGCCATTTATTTTGGAATGGCCATTGAGGAACACCACGAAGAACATGCACATGCATAAGAACTTTTTTTCTTAATTTTAATATCTGTACTATGTTATCTACTATTTTACAAGTTGCTGCAGGAGCCACAGTAGGAGCTGGTTTGGCTAAACTCGGTGGTGCTATTGGTGCCGGTTTGGCTGCTCTTGGCGCTGGTTTTGGTATTGGCCGTATCGGTGGCAGTGCTATGGAAGCTATTGCCCGTCAGCCTGAGGCATCAGGAGACATCCGTGCCAACATGATCGTTGCCGCTGCTCTTATTGAAGGTGTTGCGCTCTTTGGTGTAATCATCAGCCTGTTGGCTGTGGTTCTTTAATTTTTACCGTGGCAACTTACGATTGGTGCGTTGCCACGGTTTTTTGAACGAATTTAATATTTTAAACATATGGATCTGCTGATTCCCGAATTTGGTACGATAATCTGGTCATTTATTGGCTTTCTGATCACCTTTCTGATTTTAGCCAAATTTGCCTGGAAACCATTGCTGAAAGGGCTGAAAGAGCGTGACAATTCCATTGCACAGGCACTTCAGGCCGCCGAGACTGCCAAAAGAGACGTGTCGCAACTGCACACGGAGAGTGAGAAACTGCTGGCCGAGGCCAAGGCAGAACGGGACAAGATCATTCAGGAAGCCCGTGAGTTTAAAGAGTCGGTGATGAATAATGCCCGTGAACAGGCCAAACAGGAAGGGCATAAGCTGATCAGCGAAGCACGCGAAGCCATCCGGAGCGAGCGGAACGCTGCCATTCAGGAGATCAAAAATCAGGTTGCCGAACTTTCAGTGGCCATTTCAGAAAAAATTCTGGCAAGGGAGCTTACTGATCCTGCTAAACAACAGGAGCTTATTGAAAAAACATTGAATGAACTCAAGTTCAATTGATCAACGCCTGAAAATTAACCGATGAACGAAAGCAAAATAACGGTGCGGTATGCCAAGGCGCTTTTTGCCCTGGCCAAAGAAGGAAATGCTCTGGAAGCCGTTAAAAATGATATGGTGTTGCTGGGCGAATGTGTTCATGAAGTTCCCGAACTTCAGTTTGTGATCAGCAGCCCGGTAATCAAAGTAAGTGAGAAAATCAGGCTCTTCAAAGAGGTTTTTAAAGCTTCATTTCATGAGCTGACCTCTTCATTTGTTACCCTTTTGCTTGAGAAAAGAAGGGAAGAATACCTGGCGGGCATTTCCAGATATTTCATTACCCTTCTGAAATCGGACCAGGGCATCAAATCGGCTGAACTGATCACAGCCATAACGCTGGACGCCAAACTGCGCGATGCGCTTAAAAAATATATAGCAAAGCGGTTTGACTCCCAGGTTGATCTGCATGAATCGGTTGACGAAAAGCTGATTGGCGGTTTCATCCTTCGCGTAGACGACCAGCAGGTAGATGCAAGCATTGCCAGCAAGCTGGAACGAATTAAAACAGCATTAACACATTCACATTCCTGAAATAATTTAATTTATAGATAACATGTCGGCGCTTAAACCATCAGAAGTATCAAAGGTTTTAAAACAACAACTACAGGGAATTGATACCAAGGCTCAACTTGATGAGGTTGGAACTGTATTGCAGGTAGGCGATGGCATTGCCAGAATTTATGGCATGTCAAACGTTTGTTCAAATGAGTTGATTGAATTCGATAACGGAATTCGCGGTATTGTGCTGAACCTCGAGGAGGATAATGTAGGAGCTGTGCTGCTGGGTTCATCCGACCAGATTAAGGAAGGAGATACGGTGAAACGTACCGGAAGAATAGCCTCCATCAAGGTTAGCGAAGGCATGCTTGGCCGTATTATCAATACGCTGGGTGAAGCGATTGACGGGAAAGGCCCCATTACAGGCCAGACTATAGAAATGCCTTTTGAACGCAAAGCTCCCGGTGTAATCTACCGTCAGCCTGTTAACGAACCCCTGCAAACCGGTATCAAGGCCATTGATGCCATGATCCCTATCGGACGCGGACAGCGTGAGCTGATCATTGGTGACCGCCAGACCGGTAAATCATCCATCGCGCTGGATACCATCATCAACCAGAAAGAATTTTACGACAAAGGCGAACCCGTTTATTGTATTTACGTGGCTATTGGTCAGAAAGGTTCCACTGTGGCCAACATTGCCAAAACACTTGAAGCATACGGCGCCATGCCCTATACCATTATCGTAATGGCTACCGCTTCGGACCCTGCTGCATTGCAGTTTTACGCTCCGTTTGCCGGTTGTGCCATAGGTGAGTATTTCCGCGATACCGGTCGCGCAGCCCTCATTATTTATGACGACCTCTCAAAACAGGCTGTTTCCTACCGTGAGGTTTCGCTGCTGCTTCGCCGTCCCCCCGGACGTGAAGCGTATCCCGGCGATGTTTTTTACCTGCACTCACGTTTGCTCGAGCGCGCTGCCAAAGTAATCAACAACGATGAAATAGCGGCACAAATGAACGACCTCCCCGAAACACTCAAACCCATTGTTAAAGGAGGAGGATCACTTACTGCGCTCCCTATTATTGAAACCCAGGCCGGTGACGTTTCCGCATACATCCCCACCAACGTGATCTCCATCACCGACGGACAGATCTTCCTGGAAACAAACCTCTTCAACGCCGGTATCCGTCCCGCTATCAACGTGGGTATCTCGGTTTCCCGTGTGGGTGGCTCGGCACAAATTAAATCGATGAAACGGGTGGCCGGAACATTGAAACTCGATCAGGCACAGTTCCGTGAACTGGAAGCATTCTCGAAGTTCGGTTCTGACCTGGATGCAGCTACCATGGCTGTTCTCGATAAAGGTGCCAAAAACGTGGAAATTCTGAAACAACCCCTGCACAGTCCCATGAGTGTGGAAAAACAGATTGCCATTATCTACTGCGGAACCCGCGGCCTTCTTTCCAACGTACCTGTTGAAAAAATAGGGAAATTTGAAGAAGAATTTCTAAGCCTCCTTGAACTTAAGCATAAAAACATACTGAATACCCTGAAAGAGGGTAAACTGACCGAGGAGATTGAGAAAAACCTCACAGATATTGCCAAAGAAGTGGCTGAAAGATTATAACATACCGAGGACCGCATTAGTGTAAAGCATTATGGCCAACCTGAAAGAAATAAGAATACGCCTGAACTCCGTTAAATCAACCCGGCATATTACCAGTGCCATGAAAATGGTTTCGGCTGCCAAACTGAGGAGAGCACAGGATGCCATCCTGCAGCTCAGGCCATTCTTCATCAAGCTTCATGATGTGTTGAGACGTGTCAGCAGCGAAGTGGAAGAAGAAGCTGACAATGTATATACCCGTACCGACAATTCAGGAAGGGTATTGATCGTGGTGATTACCTCAAACAGGGGCCTTTGTGGCGCTTTTAATTCGAATATTACCAAAAGGGCCATCCAGATCATCAACGAACAATATCATGAAGCCTACAGAAACGGAAAACTGGATGTTGTTGCCGTTGGTAAAAAGGGCGCCGACCAGCTGAAATCAAAAGGTTATAAAATAGCCGCCACCCACCACGAATTGTTTGATAAGCTAAATTTTGAGGGAGCAACCCTGCTGTCGAACCAAATGATTCAGGATTTTGTTCAGTTGAAATACAGCACCATCAAGCTCGTTTACAACCAGTTCAAAAATGCTGCCATGCAGGAAATCACCGACGAATTCTTTCTGCCTCTGCAGCCTGCTTCCAAATCGGAAGACAAATATGAATCGCATGCCGATTACATTCTTGAACCTTCCGATAAGGCCATTCTCGATGAAATGATACCGTATACCCTCAG
>CAYTNC010000155.1:0-6098 GCA_964438935.1 uncultured Bacteroidales bacterium | reverse complement strand
AATATGTGAAAATGAAGCAAAAACAAGCAATGCCAAATAATATTCTTTTTAATTGATTAAATAATTTCATAAGTCATGAGTGATAAAAATTACAATCCATTTGAAACTGCCCAGAAACAATTCGACCATGCTGCCGATTTACTTGATTTGAACCAGGCCACCCGGGATTTTTTACGCAATCCACTACGGGAGTACCATTTTCTGATTCCTGTCAAGATGGATGATGGGTCAAAAAAAATCTTTCAGGGTTTCAGGGTACAGCATAATGATGCCCGTGGACCTGCCAAAGGAGGAATCCGTTTTCACCCCATGGAAACCATTGACACGGTGAAGGCACTATCTATGTGGATGACCTGGAAAACATCTGTTGCCGATATTCCACTGGGTGGCGGAAAAGGAGGTGTGGTATGCGATCCTCATCATTTGAGCAAGACTGAGCAAGAGCAGATCTGCCGGGGATGGATACGGCAAATTGTTAAAAATGTAGGACCCAATGTGGATGTTCCTGCTCCCGATGTTATGACCAATCCACAGCACATGCTTTGGATGCTGGACGAGTATGAACTGATCAGGGGAGAAAGATTGCCGGGTTTTATTACAGGCAAACCTGTAGGCATGGGCGGATCAAAAGGCAGAACCGAGGCAACCGGATATGGGGTAATTATTACCGTACGCGAAGCATTGAAGGAATTAAAAATAAAACCGGAAAATACCACTGCCAGTGTACAGGGTTTTGGTAATGTTGCAAAATTTGCCATTGAATTGTACAGTAAGATGGGAGGCAAGGTAATCTGTGTTGCTTCCTGGGATGAAGCAGATAAGAAGAGTTATTCATTCCGTAAAAAAGAAGGTATTGAATTCAAAGAATTGATTGCCATCACGGATTCTTTTGGCGGTATTGACAAATCAAAAGCCCGTGATTTGGGATATGAAGTATTGCCTGGTGATGCATGGCTGGAACAGGATGTAGATATTCTGATCCCCGCTGCCCTTGAAAACCAAATCAGGACAGACAATGCCGGAAAGATAAATAAAGGCGTGAAAATTCTGGCTGAAGGAGCTAACGGACCTACGGCCCGCGATGCAGATCCCATAATCAACCAGGGCAAAATCCATATTATCCCTGATTTTCTTGCCAATGCAGGAGGTGTTATTTGCAGCTATTTCGAACAGGTACAGTGCAATATGAACTACTTCTGGGAAAAGGATGAAGTACTGGGAAAACTTGATATGAAAATGACATCGGCCTATATGGCTGTCAGCGATTTTGCCAGGACCAATAAATTGGGCATGCGGGATGCTGCCTATGTTATTGCTGTTAACAGGGTAGCCCAGGCATGTCGTGATCGCGGATGGGTATAAGATTATTATCTTTACCTTTGGTTATATTTTACCATTAATGGTTGATTTTACCCTTACCGGAATTTCTTCTTTTGACGAAGATTTTTTTGAATCGTCAACGCCGATCAGTTATATCGGTTCCGGATCATTAGGAGGAAAGGCAAAGGGATTGGCTTTTATACAGGAGGTACTGACTTCAAAAATCAGTTCCTCCGGTTTTTCGGATGTTGAAATTTGCATCCCGAAAATGGTTGTTATTCGTTCAGACGTTTTTGATGCTTTTATGCAACAAAACAATCTTTACGAAATTGCCTTATCGGATGCTACTGACGAGCGGATCGCCATGGCATTTCAGCAAGCCGACCTGCCCTTTAGGATTCCCGGTATCCTGAGGACATTTATTTCAAAGATTCACAGTCCGCTGGCAATCCGATCATCCAGCATGCTTGAAGATGCTTTATTTAAACCGTTTGCCGGTGTATTCGGCACTAAAATGACTCCGAATAATCAGCCGGACATTGATACCCGCTTCCGGAAACTTATTGAGGCCATTAAGTTTGTTTATGCTTCCACCTATTTCAGGGCAGCTAAAGACTATATAAAAACCACGGAGCATCAAGCGGAAAACAATAAAATGGCGGTGATCATCCAGGAGGTTGTCGGAACCAGGCATAATGGAAGGTTTTACCCGAATATTTCAGGAACAGCCCGTTCCTATAATTATTATCCTTCAGGCCATGCGAAACCTGAGGATGGTGTTGTAAACCTGGCTCTCGGATTGGGAAAAACCATCGTTGATGGCGGACTCTCATGGTTTTATTCTCCGTCATATCCCAAGTCAGGTCCTCCTTTCAAATCCGCCGGTGATATGCTGAAGATGACTCAGACAGAATTCTGGGCAATCAACATGGGAGATCCGGCTGAATACGATCCGATCAATGAGGATGAATACATGGTTAAAAATAACCTGTCGTTTGCCGAATCAGACGGTACCCTAAAAGACATTGTCTCCACGTACGATTTTTCCTCTGACAATATTTGGATGGGTTTGGATGGAAACGGCCCCCGCATCCTTAACTTTGCCCCTATTCTGGTGGCTGAAAATTATCCGTTGAATTCGCTGTTGGCTAGTATTCTCAAGAATTGTGAAGCAGCCTTTGAATTACCCGTGGAAATTGAATTTGCCATCACACTATCAGACCACAAGATGAAATTCGGTTTTTTACAGGTTCGGCCCATAGCTGTTTCTACGGAAAAAACTGAAATCAATTCAGATGAAACTGCCGGAGACAACGTATTGATCTCTTCAGGCAGAGTGCTGGGGAATGGCGTGTTGAATTCCATTCGGGATATCGTATATGTGGATTATTCAGATTTTAATGCAAAAACATCGGTGGAGATTGCCGGTGAAATCGAAAGGCTGAACCGGAAACTACTGGATGAAAGCCGTTTCTACCTGCTGATTGGCTATGGCCGATGGGGCACCTCTGACCCCTCTGCCGGAATTCCTGTTCAATGGCATCAGATTTCGGGGGCCAAAGTGATTGTTGAAGCTCCTGTTAAAGAAGCCTATATTGAAATGAGTCAGGGTTCTCATTTCTTTCATAATATTACCGGCTCTGAAATTATTTATTTTTCAATGCAACCGCATACAGCGGATCAATTTGACCGCGACTGGCTCGGGCAACAAAAAATAACGGAGGAAAGAAAATTTGTGAAGCATATCAGGATTGAAAACAACCTGCTTGTAAAAGCCAATGGCCGCACCAGCCAGGGTGTGATTTTAAAATCATACAAGCCATGAGTGTTAAAAGACATGTCAACAACCTTACCATTGAGCTGAAAGAACGGGCAAAAGAGCTTAAGTGCCTGTATAGTGTGCAGGAACTATTGAACGATGTAGACAAGGGTGTTGATGAAGTTTTCCGTGAAATTGTAAATGTGTTGCCACAGGGATGGCAATACCCGGATATATGCAAAGTGCACATAACCTACCGGAATGCTGTATTTCAATCGGATGATTTTAAGAAATCAAAATGGGTGCTGAAGGCAGATTTGCAGGTACAGGAAGAAGTTGTGGGGATCATTTGCATTTATTATACCGACAAAAGGCCGAAGGAATACACCGGTCCATTCTTAAAAGACGAGCAGAAATTAATCACTACCATTGCTGAACAGATTGGGGCCTACCTGTTGCACCGTCAGCTCAAGCTGGTCTTTGAAGAGGGGGGCCATATCATCAGAGAGCCAAAACCGGAATGGTTTACCATATTTGAAATGCTGAAGGGCACGAATCCGAAATTGCTGGTCAGGATTTCAAGAAAGATGATCAACTATTTATGCTGGAGCGGTATCAAGGAAGCCGAATGCCTGTTTGAGCATTTCACGCCATCCTATAAAGACAAAATGGAACTGCTTAAAGATGGCGATAACCGGCCATACCCGGAAACCACATCAAATGACCTGATATCCACAAGTTACCAGATTTTTGAATTGTCCAGTAAACATCTTGATGAGAAAGTAATCATTAATAGCATCCACAAATGGATCAAAGAAGACCGGTCAGGTTTTCTGGTCAATATTCTTGAAAATACAGTCTCCTCGTTATCTGAAATCAGCACAGCCATTGAGCGGTTTCACCACCTGTCGCCACAAGGTCTTGAACTCTCCTTAACAAGAAAAAAAAGCTTATCCATAGCCCTCATTCGTCGTTTGCTTATTGATCAGCCCGACTTTATTACCATTGCGAAAAAATTTCTGGATGTTAATGATTTTTACAATTTGCTCAAACAAATTATTTCGCCTGTTGGTAGTTACGGAAAATTAGGAGGAAAAAGTTCGGGACTGTTTTTATCCAGCCACATCCTTTGGAAATCGGCAGAAAAAAATCCTTTCTTCAGCCAGATCAAGGTACCCAAAACCTGGTATATCACTTCTGACGGGATCATAAGTTTCATGAAAAAAAATGATCTTGAGGATATTATGGAGCAACATTATAAAGATATAGAACAGGTTAAAAAAGAATATCCTTATGTGATCCATGTCTTTAAGAATTCGCCCTTCAGTCCCGATATGATCAAAGAACTATCGCATGCACTTGATGATTTTGGGGAGACGCCTTTGATCATAAGAAGCTCCAGTTTGTTGGAAGACAGGATGGCTACAGCATTTGCCGGTAAGTATAAAAGCCTGTTTATTGCCAATCAGGGTTCGAAGGAAGAAAGACTGATGGAAGCAATGGATGCCATAGCTGAGGTGTATGCTTCTGTATTCGGCCCCGATCCTATTGAATACCGAAAAGAGCATGGCTTGTTGGACTACTATGAGGAAATGGGGATTTTAATTCAGGAAGTGGTTGGAAAAAAGGTTGGAAAATACTTTTTGCCTTCATTTTCAGGCGTGGCCTTCAGCCAGAATGATTTCCGCTGGTCGAACCGGATCAGGCGCGAAGATGGGCTCATCCGAATGGTGCCTGGTTTAGGAACCCGGGCGGTAGACCGCCTAAGTGATGATTATCCTGTGCTTTTCTCACCGGGACAACCGAATTTGAGGGTAAATGTTGCCGCCGATGAGATAATCAGGTACTCTCCGAAGAAAATAGACGTAATAAACCTTGAAAAACGGATTTTTGAAACCATTGAAATCCAAAATCTTTTAAGCGAGGCAGGTAAGGACTATCCCAAAATACATCAGATTTTATCACGGCTTGCTGAAGATTTTATTCAGCAACCCCCTAAGCTATCCATGAATTTTGAAAAAGAACAATATGTAGTCACCTTTGACGGATTAATAAATAATACAGATTTTGCTTCTCAGATTAATTCGGTATTGAACGTATTGGAAAAAGAATACGGATGTCCGGTTGACATAGAATTTGCTCACAATGGCGATAATCTTTACCTTCTTCAGTGCAGGCCTCAGAGCCGGGGATTCGCAAGTATTCCGGCAACAATCCCTTATAATATTGCAGAGGAGCATATTATCTTTTCAGCTAACCGGTTTATTTCAAACGGTACGGTTTCAAATATATCCCATGTGGTTTATATTGATCCGCTGAAATATGGTGAATTAACGAGTTATGAGGAACTTGCCACGGTAGGCAGAATTGTTGGCATGCTGAATAAAGTGTTGCCCAAACGCCGGTTTATTTTAATGGGGCCCGGCCGATGGGGAAGCAGGGGCGATATTAAGCTGGGAGTGAGTGTGGCCTATTCTGATATTAACAATACGGCCATGCTGATTGAAATTGCACGTAAGCAGAAAAGTTATGTGCCTGAACTTTCACTGGGCACTCATTTTTTCCAGGATCTCGTAGAATCTAACATCCGTTATCTGCCATTGTATCCTGACGAGGCGGGTACTTTTTTCAACGAAAGGTTTTTTTCCGAAACAAAAAACTGGTTGGGTAATTATCTTCCGGATTATGCTTCTTTTTCTGACATCATAAAATTAATTGATATTCCAGAAAGTGCAGACGGGAATGTTTTGCATGTATTGATGAATGCCGGTGAAGAAATGGCTTTTGCAATACTGGCCAAACCGTTGCAGCAAACTGACGGGGGCATATTTAATAATGATTTCTCCCATGCGGCAGGAAATCCTGAATTTCATTGGCGTTGGCGGTTAAGCTACGCTGAGCATATTGCTGCAAAGTTGGATCCTGAAAAGTATGGAATTGCAGGCACCTATGTTTTTGGGAGCGTTCAAAACGGTACGGCAGGACCAGCCAGCGATATTGACCTGCTGATTCATTTCAG
>CAYTNC010000154.1:0-6141 GCA_964438935.1 uncultured Bacteroidales bacterium | reverse complement strand
ATCTTACTCGAATATTATGCTTATTAAGAAATACATGCTGCCCGCAAGTATGTTATTGATGCTTCTTGCATGCACAGCAAAAAAGGACAGGCCAAACCCTGTAAACACCCTTACCGATTCCTCCGGTTTTGTTACCGGGGTGCTGCTTTCTGAAAAAGAAGCAGACCAGGCCGGGATCCGGTTTGGCACATTTACCAATGAAGTGCATGATAGAATTCTGGAATGCCGTGGTAATTTGATTGCGATACCTGGCGACAGGTCATACCTGGTAGCGCCGGCAAGCGGGCGCGTTGTTTCAGTAAACTGCCATCCCGGCCAATACCTGAAGGCGGGGTCAGCTGTTGCCCAAATTGAAAACAGTGACTTCATCAACCTGCAGCAGGAATACCTCGAAATGAAAAATCAACTGGAATATCTGCAAGAGGAATATACACGTCAGGGCGAACTTGCAGTTGAGAACGCCACATCATTGAAAAAAATGCAGCTGGCCAAACGCGATTACCATTCCGTTGAACTCAAAATGAAAGCCCTTCAATTACAGCTGGAAATGCTGGGAATTAACGCTGACAGCCTGGGCAGGCGGGGCATTTCACCGGTGATTCCGGTGCAGGTCCAGGAATCAGGCACTGTTGCGCGTGTACTGATGACCCGGGGGATGTTCGCAAACAAGGGAGAGCGGCTGATCGAACTTCACAAAACCGGCATTCTCACAGCCAGGTTGAAAGTGGCTGAAGCCTATGCAAACCGGGTAAAGGCCAGCCAACCCGCTGATGTTTTCCTGGCGTCTGATCCCCTGACCCCCGTTAAACTGAAAGTTTCATCGGTTGTGCGTGAAATCGACCCTGCGGATCAATGCGCAGTTGTTTATGTGAATATGCCTGGTAAAAATTACCTATCTGGAATGTCCGTTATTGCAAAAATAAACCTGGGTGCTGATTCCATGAGACTCATTCCTTCAAGCTCACTGATGGTAAACAATTCCAGGTATTACCTTTTTGCAAAAGAATCCGGGATCATCCGGCGCCTGCAGGTGCAAAAAGGGAGCACTTTTAACGGATTTTGCGAAATTACGGGCATTGATCCTGATTCAGCCGATTCGCTCGTTATTGAAGGTGCTGAATACCTGAGAAAAAACTACTTGCCTTTTCAGACAGGTCCTTCTCTTTGATTTTCCGGTGAATAAAAATTGCTGCTTTACAATATTTTTTCAATTCAGTTGTTTTATATTTGCTGAAAATTAATACTATATAACACTTACATTAATATGGAACCAACAACCAATACTTATCAGAAACAACCTGAAAAGAAACCTTCATCTGCCCTGGTGGTACTTGTTATCATTCTGTCACTGGCGGTAATATTTCTGGGATACAAATATTTCACCAAGTCATCCCAGCTTGGACAAACCAGTGAAGAAAAAGCAATTCTTGAAGATGTTAAAAGCGACCTTGAAAAACAGCTTCGCGACATGATTGTGGAATACGACTCATTGAAAACCAACAATGACAGCGTGAATGGCTTGCTGAGCACAGAACAGGATAAAATTAAAAACCTGCTGAGAATGCATGCTTCCGATGCTGAAAAAATCAGAAAGTTCCAGGGTGAACTGGAAACCTTGCGTAAGGTAATGCGCAGTTATATTGTTCAGATCGACTCGCTGAATACCCGTAACAGGGAACTTACCGCTGAAAATATTCAGGTAAAGGATCAGTTAACCACCGCTGAAACCAAAAACGTTGAGCTCTCAAAGGACAAAGAAATGCTCAATACGCAGGTGCAGCTGGCAAAGGTGCTTTCAGCCAAAAACATTGTTGTAACCCCAATGAACAAATCAGACAGGGAGAACACAAAAATCAACAAGGTGGCCAAGGTAAAGGTTTGTTTTACCGTAAGGGAAAACGCCGTTGCTGAAGCCGGAACAAAGGATGTTTATCTCAGGATCATCAGGCCCGATGAGGTTGTACTTCCCTCTGGAAATGGTGAAACCTTTGAGTTTAACGGGGAACAGGTGATATTTTCAGCCAAAAGGCAGCTGGAGTATGATAACAAAGACATTGATATGTGCATCTTCTGGGACAAGAATGCTGATCTTATAGCCGGAACTTATACTGTTGTGCTTTATGCAGGGAACTATGAAATCGGATCTGCAACTTTTACCTTGAAATAAAGATTCCCGGATTTTACAAAAAACAACTCCGTGCATAACCTGCACGGAGTTTTTTTATTCCTTTTTCACAGCCCGTATTCAAGCGTTACCTGTGCTGTCACACCTGCATCAGATCAGCAATGATCCTGTCGGAAATCATCCACCCCCGCTCTGTCATCCGGTAGAACTTGCCTTCCCTTACCATGTAACCACCTGAAATGTGAGGTTCAACTGACTTCATTAGGTTTTGATACCTCTCAACGCCAAAATCGCGCAACGTTCGGTCAGCATCCAGTCCCTGCAGGGTCCGCAGCTTCACCAGCAACCGTTCGTTAAACCGGGTGATGTCATCCAGGCTTTCTGATTCAAAAAAGGGCTCTCCCCTGTTAATTGCCTGGATATACCTTTTCAGATCGGGGAAATTCCATTGTCGCGATGCCAGGTCATAGGAGTGCGCAGCGGGACCGGCACCCAGGTATTTTTTCTCATCCCAGTAATTGGAGTTGTGCCTTGAGAAAAAGCCTTCCCTGGCCAGGTTGGATATCTCATAATGAATGAAGTCATGATCTGTTGCCATTTTTCTTAATACGGCAAACTGACGCAGACTTTCATCCTCGTGAACAGGCCTCAGATCACCTTTTACCCACTTTTTGTGAAATATGGTTCCCTTTTCAATGGTTAAATGGTACGCTGAGAGGTGCTTAATTTCAAGCGAGAATGCCTGTTCCAGGTTCTGCGTCCATTGGTCCGTATTCATACCCGGAATGCCATAGATCAGGTCGATACTCAGGTTATGAAAGCCCAGTGAATGGGAATCGCGGATACACGAAATAGCCTGGGAAGCATTGTGCCTTCTGTTTAATAACTTCAAATCTCCCTCATGAAACGACTGAATTCCGATGCTTAGCCGGTTCACCGGGGTATTTTTCCTGATCTGTCCGAGGTAATCCGGAGTAAGGTCATCCGGGTTGGCTTCCAGGGTGATTTCACAATCGGCTGAGGGGTTGTAATAGCGGCTGATTGCATCAAATAATCCGGCAAGTTGCCCGGAAGTCAATAAGGAGGGTGTTCCGCCTCCGATATAAATGGTTTCTACAGGCTCATGTAAAAGGTATGCCTGCCTGATTTCAAGTTCTTTTTCAAGAGCGGTAAGATAATCAGGAATAAACGACAGAACAGTTGATTTATAAAAATCACAGTAACTGCAAATACGCTTGCAAAAAGGAATATGAATATAAATGCCAGCCATGATACATGAAAGCAATGTTCCATGCAAAGTTGTGAATTTATTGCGGATATGTTAAAACTATCAATTTCGATCAGCATAAAATCACGGGTATGAAACCCCAAAGCAAGCTTTGGAAACTAATTCCGCAGCAGAGCTGCGGGGTATTATACCCTCCGACTTCGTCGGGATTGTTCGACTTACAAATTTCAGTTCGCTCACTCCTGAAATTTGAGTCTCACGAATAAACCGTAACTTTATCCTGCTATTTTTGTATAGATATATTTTAAACACAAATCCTTTGCAGAGGTCTTTCATGAAAAAAAACCCCCATAAGACAGTCCGGATTAACCCCACAGAGCAGAAAATCAGCAGCACCGAAGAAATCAAGGCCCTGAATGAAAAGCTTACAATGGCCAATGAAGAACTGAAAATTACCAATGAAGAATTAAGAACCTATAAAATTCAGCTCGAGGAACTGGTCTCCATACGTACAATCGAACTCAAGAAAAAAGAAGAATCACTCCGTTATAAAAGCCGTCTGGAAAGGCTAGTCACAGGAATTTCTACCAAGTTCTTCAATTTATCGCCCGAATCTGTTGATAAATGTATCTCCGATTCCCTCAAGGATATCTGTAAATTTTTTGGTGCCGATGCCGCATTCCTTGGGGAAATTATGTATTCCGAAAATGCCTACTGCCTTTCTCATTTCTGGAAAAATGAACATGTCTTTTTTCATGAAGAGTATTTTAAAAAGGCCCCGTTGTCGGATATCATGTGGTGGCTTGGAAAAATTCACAAGCAGGATGTATTTGTTGTTGATTACAGAACATCTGCAGAAGACTATTCCCTTAAGCACAGTAAGCACCTCGGCGGCGTAGGAGTGATTACCTTTGTGCCCATCATATTCCAGCGTAATATTGTGGGTTTTACCGGTTTCAGTATTGAAAAACCTTCCCATGACTGGGATAAGGATGAAATTTCATTGTTCCATCAGGTTGGAGAAATTTTTGTAAATGCGTTAAAGCGGAAAGAATCTGAAAAAATCCTGATTGAAAGCGAAAGGAATTACCGTGAAATTTTCAATGCCGCCAATGAAGCTATTATCATTTATGATTACCACAATAACCAGATTATTGATGTAAACCAGGCTGCATTAAGGCTTTTTGATATTTCCTACGAAGAGGCACTGAATGCAAAGATTGATGATTTCAGCAATACCAAACAGGGATTCAATCGGTTGCATATCATGCTGCAAATGCAGAAAGCCATACTGGAAGGCCAGATTGAATTTGAATGGCAGGCCCGAAAGAAGAATGGCGAATTGTTTTGGGCTGAAGTATCATTAAAAAATACAGAAATTGGCGGTGTTATGAGAATTGTGAGTGTACTGCGCGATATTTCCGAAAGAAAGCGGTCGCAGGAAATCATAATCCAAAGTGAAGAAAGGTTCAGATCCATCATCCAATTCCTGACAGACATCATCTGGATCATGGATGAAAATGCAGTGATTACCTATGAATCGCCATCGTGTGCAAAAGTGCTTGGATACCCTCCGGGATACATGATCGGTAAAAGAGGCCTGGATTACATACACCCTGAAGACATGCAACTGGTTTCAAACGACCTCGGGGAAGTACTGCGGAAGGAAAACGATTATCTGCCTACGGAATTTCGGATAAGGCATAAAAACAAAAACTGGATTTCACTTGAGGCCATTGCCAACAATATGCTCGATCATCCGGCCATACAGGGAATCATCATAACCGGAAGGGATGTTACCGAACGCCGGCGTGTAGAGAAAGCATTGAAAATTAGCGAAACAAAATTCAGGAATATTTTCAACAACAGCAGCGATGCCATAGTGATCATCAGTAATAGTTACCGGTTTCTTGAAGTAAATGAGGTCTTTCTGAAAACCACCGGATATTCCCTCGAGGATACCCGGAAAATGAAACTGACTGAAATTATTTCCGATGCCTATCTTCCTCAATTGTTTGAAAAGCTGGTGAAAATATTCGGAAATGAACACCAACCGGCGTTGGAATGCGAGATAAAAACCAGGGGCAGGAATGTTTTTCCTGCTGAAATCAACAGCAAACCTATTGAATTTGAAGGAGAACTTGCTTTAATATCCGTAATACGTGATATTACCGAAAGAAAACAACTCGAAAGCCGGATCCTGGATACCATCATATCAACTGAAGAAAAAGAAAGAGAAAAGTTCGCGCGCAACCTGCACGATGACCTGGGACCGCTGCTATCCAGCATCAAAATGTATGTGAATTCGCTCTCCTCAAATGTAGACGCCTTAAAACATGAATTCATCATTTCCCAGCTGAAAATTATCCTCAAAGAGGTAATTCAAAATACCAAGGAAATTTCAAATGACCTGAGTCCTCATGTACTTGCCAATTACGGACTGATTGCAGCCCTTGAGTGGTTCATCAATCAACTGAAGCCTTATATTGAAATTACACTTGAGAGCAACCTCAAAGACGAGCGTTATCCCAGCTCAATGGAATTAACTGTTTATCGCATCATCAAGGAATTAATCAACAATACCATCAAGCATGCACAGGCTACAAAGATCAAGATCAAACTTTACCTGATACTGAAATCAATGCATCTGCAATATGCTGACAACGGCACCGGATTTGGTAAAAACTGGCACAACAACTATGAATCAATGGGTATGGGTATGTCAAATATTATCAGCAGATGCCGATCCATTAATGCCACGAGCAAATTTTTCAACAATGCCCCGCAT
>CAYTNC010000153.1:0-6176 GCA_964438935.1 uncultured Bacteroidales bacterium | reverse complement strand
AGGTTATTTTTTACGCATGGAGGATTCCCGGAGAATCAGCGAATGATTCAAAACGATGCTGTTGAGCAGGTCAGATTGTTTTCCTTTCAGGGAATTGATGAGTGTGCTGGTGGCCATCTCACCCATTTCCCTGCCGGGATAGCGAATGGTGGTCAGGTTGGGTTCAACAACCCTCGAAATCGGATCGTCATTAAAGCCTACAACACAAACATCTTCGGGTATGCGCACGCCGGCTTTTTTTAATTCACAGATTATTGACACAGCTGTTGCATCATTGGCGGCAAAGATCCCGTCGGGGAGCTTTTTTTCCAGAAGGAGTTCGTGTGCAATGGTCATGCCGGCTGTGTGTGTGAGATCTGACAAAATCAGCGACTTTTTGCCGACCTCAAAACCATGATCGATCATGGCCTGTTTGTAACCTTTGTAGCGATCAACATAAACATTTCGGATCTGACTTCCGCCCAGGTGGATGATATTTTTGCACCCCTGACTGATTAAATGACTGGTGGCTTCATAACCTGCTTTAAAGTTGTTAATCACCACGCACTTGCATTTGGGATGATCCATCACACGGTCAAAGAAAACTACCGGGATGCCCTTTTTGAACAACACGCTGAAATGATCAAGATCCCTGGTTTCATTCGAAAGGGAAACCAGCAAACCGTCTACCCGGGTATTGAACATGGTGGTTATGCTGGCAGATTCTTTTTTTAGCGATTCCTGCGACTGACTGATGATCAGGTTATAGCCGGCATCATTGGCGATCTTTTCCATCCCGGATATGACTTTAGCTGTAAAATAGCTGTCAAGTGTCTGCAATACCACACCAATGGTTAAGGTGTGTCTTTGCCTCAGGTTGCTGGCAAATTTATTTTGCTGGTAACCCATCTTGCTCGCGGTGAGCAGGATTTTTTGCTTGACTTCCTTTCTCACATGAGGATGATTTTTCAGTCCCCTGCTTACTGTGGATGCGGAAATATTTAAAGCTTTGGCAATGTCGTATATGGTGATATCGCGGTTCGTAGTCATGGAATTAATTTCTCCATGCAAATTAAACAAAATATATATACTATGAAAGCATTACATGCAAATTTCAGCAATCGGTTGCATCAAAAGGGAACAAGTACCATAGCCTTGGGTTCCTTGCCTCAGACTAGCTCAGCATGAAGCGCTGCGCCAACCTCTTTTCAGGAATGTTTTTCTTTCAGTCGTTTGTTAACGTCATCAAGTGTTCCACTAAATGGGCCGGGTGTTTCCATTTTGATTGATACAAGAGCAGCAGCAAACTTCAACGATTCCGGAACTTCGTGATCCAATCTGTGTGAAAGGTATGCAGCAAATGTTGTATCGCCCCTGCCAGTTCTGCCCGCTACACTATTGTTGGAGAATTTCTCATAATATGTTTTCCCTTTAACTCTCGCAAGAACTCCCTCAGAATGGGTAATTAATATTTCGGGACAACCCCATGATTCGACGATTATTGCAGCCTTTTCAAGATCATCTGTACCAGTAAGCAGTTTGGCTTCTACAATATCCAATTTAAGTTTGTTCATCATAGCAGCAATTTCCTTTTTATCTGCCACGTCGCTGAACTCGTGGTTTTTTGTTACGGGATTGATATGGCGCACAAAGTTCTGCATATCCGCTGACAGGCTCGGGTAGTTTCTGGCTTTCAATGCCTTCATGAGTGGCATGTCAAATTCGGTATCCGAAATTCCGGCCAGGTGAACACATGTGGAATCCAATTCAGGAACATCTTTGATGTCAATTATTCCGGCCGATTTGATCAGGGTCATTTCACGTTCATCGACATTTGCGGAAAAGTGTACCACCCTGTTATACGAAGTTTCTGCGCTGGGAATAAGATAACAATCGATGCCCAGATCTTTCATGGGCTGAAGGATCTCCTCGTCCTTTTTGGCCATTTTAGCAACGACAGCAACCTTCTTGCCTACTCTGGCAGCAACCATGGCTCCGCATAAAACAGCACTTCCCGGAGCAACACGTGGTTTTCCTCCGAAGGGAACGATCTCATCATAGCACATGTGCCCTACAAATGTGATATCATATTTTTTGCTCATACTAATCGAATTCTAATTTTTTGTACAAAATATTATTTATGTCTATTTACCTTATTCTTCTGAAACACTAAGCAACCATGGATAGAAAGGCATCAGGTCTTTCGGCTCGATGGTCTTGGTCTTGTTTTTTGCCTGTAATTCCTTGATGTGATTCATCACAAGATGTGACCATACTGCACCAGGCCTTGGATAGGCAGCAACAATGTAATGTGGATTTGCTTTTGTTTCGCCTGCTTCCATTTCAAATTCTGCCCGAAGATTGTCCGGAGTTGTCAGGGTATTTGCATAGTTAAATACTACGCGATCCATATGTTTGTATACCTCTTTACTTTCCTCAACCATACCATAATAATCAAGCAGTTGAGCGAAAACATAATTTGAAGTTGTATAAACATCTTGTCCCTGCTCAGATTCAACGGGTTCACCATCCTTGGTTTTACACATGGCCCATCCCATGGTTGCCTGATTTGTGTTATAAATGGTTTTGAGAATCTTTTTGACACGTTCTTCCGGAATTGCAGGAGCTTCTCCAATTGCGGTTAAATACCACAAAGCATCAAGCTGATTGGTCCAAACATCCGTATTTGTATTTCCTGATTCAGGATCAAAGCACGTAACGTAATATTCGAGTTTCTCACCCTTTTTATTCAAGTCTTCGCGCCATAATTTTTCAAAACTGTTCCAGGCTTTATCGTAAACTTTCCGGATATGTTCTTCATCGGCTTTTTCACCAAGCATTTCTGCCATTTTGATCAATGCCTGGCAGCCACCCAGAAACTGAGTTGCATCATAGGCATCAGCGCCAAAAAGGACCAGGTTATCAAATGTATTTTTAACATCTTCCGGATGTCCTTCCGGTATACCATCGTTGTCAAAATCAAGTTTCAACAAAGATTCGAGTCCGAACTTAAGGGTTTCCCAATTAGATTTAAGAAATTCGATATCCCCGGTGAATTTTACATTACGTAAAACACGCATCATCAGCTTGGGATACAGATCAACCCAGTAATTATTATTATACCATGCATAATCACTCACGTTACGCAGCGGATGGCCCTTAGGCATGGCGCCGACATCGTGTGCTACACTGCCTTTGGTCTTGAAATCATCACGGATCTGCCTAAGGGATACCCCTTCATATTCCTCGCGATGTTCATTAAAATGCATTTGTGCCTGCACAAAAGAAGCATGATGATGATACCACCGGGGCGTAGGATCAACAGCCTGAATGGAATTTATAAATGCCTGGCACAGGTCTTTTTCCACCTTTGGGAAAAGCATCAACAATACCATCGAATACCAATCCACATCAGAAGGATCAATATAGGCATAGTCAAAACATTCCAGGAATCGTGCCTGCTCTTCTCCTTTATCATTCTCTATCCATACAATTGCGTTCGATAAAGGGAAATGGAGTTCATTTAACATCAATCTTGTCAGACGAAATGCACCTTCGCGGTCATTCTGATAGGATGACGTGGACGAAATAGTATCAAAAATCCGTTTCTGAATTGTCAATGTGCGATCCCACCATTGCTTGTAACTGGTTAATGCTATCTTTGCCAGATCCAGCGTGCGTGTTTTCTCATCTTTGAAGCTTTTCAGGTATTTTCTTTCAAATGTCTTTCCGTCAATGTAATCCTGCACAGGAAAATCAAGAATAACAGCAACAGGAATGGTCCTGGATTCGTTTGGTTTCAAAGTAAAAGTCAAACTAATAGCCGCTCCATAATCATTCCGTATTACTGGTTCCTTTTTTTCGTAAAAACTGCCATTGCTGTTTAAAAGAAGATCACCTGAGTATTTATTGAGACAGAAATAGGGTTGTGTATCCACTGAAACACCCGGAATATCAGCAACTGCAATAGCCATTTTGTTTTGACTATCAGTACTTCCCATAATAACGCCCCGAATACTGCCTGATTGGAAGGCTACATGCTTCTGTCCGTTAACTGCCGCAGTACAAACAAATACACTGTCCTGATCAGTAGGTTTAAGTTCTTTTTCCTGAAGGTTCACCAGGGATGGCCTTGGCACAACGAGTGAGATTTCCTTCACCTCATTGCTTGTGTTTTCTACAACGAATTCCTCAACACCGAGTGGCATTAGTGTTTGTTCCCCACCAGAAAGTAAAGGGGAAATCAATCTTCTGATTACCTTAACCTTTTCAAATTTATAAGCAATTTCCAGTGAGGGAGTTGCAATGGTCATTGCCATGTTCTCTTTTTCAACCGGAGCGGGATAGTAATTTTTAACTGCGGGGATATCATCGGGAAGTTCTGTTTCACCCGGAAGTTTCTGCGTTAGCATTGTGCAGGTATCATCAATACGAATATATGGCGCTGAACCAAACTGAATCGCTTTCTGATTCAACATAATAAGACGACCAGCATCGTTTAGCCGATTATAAAGACCGTATGGCGAAATGCCGATTGAACAGGTAGGTGCGCCTTGCAGCGCCACAGTATGCGGAAACTGAAGACATTTAGACATGCCCTGAAAGTGAACCGACATAAAGTTCTCTTCATAGATCTTTGCTATCTCAGGACCCGCAATTGTATAAATATCCTGAATGTTAAAGGATGTTGATTTCATCATTTTATTTTCGCTTATTGTTCGTAATATATTAAATCAAAAAGGGTGGTATTCTACAGACGTTATCACCCTTTAAATAATTCCGGTGCCAGCTTGAAATTTCAGAATCTTTGCTGGCACTCGGAATGTAAATTTATTCTTGAAGTCTTAAAAGTGCTAGCACTTTCCACCCCAAACACTGCCTGGTTTCTTCTCTTGCGACTTTTTGGGAGCTGGTGTTTCTTCTTCCGGCAGGTCCTTTTCAGCACTCAGATCGATCGGCATCTTGGTCGTCGGGTACGGTTTGATAGCACCAAACAGAAGATCAACTGAAGCCCTGATTGAATCAGGAGTGCCAGAGAAGTTGCAGACAACTGCATCAGCTACCGTTGTGGTTCCCTTCCTATAGGGGAAGTTGGTAACGACAACCACAGTATGACCTGCGGCCTTGAGCGCTTTGACCATATGGGTATTGTTGCCGCGCTTTTCAATACGCGCGTAGTAGTTGGTCATGACCACCAGATCGGCCTCTTTGGCAAGTTGCAGCGCTTCTTCGATGTCCTCCTCATCAGCATGGAAAGGGGCATCGTCGAGAATAAGGTTGGTGGAATATTTCACCATTTGCTCGCTGAACATATGGGCATGGCTATAAAGATCCTTTCCAAGAAATTCATAGGGGATGGTTTGCTCGATCACCAGAATTTTCTTGTCTTTGCTAAGAGGCAGAAGTTTTTTATCATCGCGGACTACAAGAAGTGCCTTATGAGCTACTTCCATTGAGAAGTCCCTGTTTTCCTTATTTCTGACAATCTTGGTGGTTTCCTTAGGATCCATCTTACCGGCTTTTTCGAACAGACCCTGATCGTATTTCCTGCAGAGCAGACGGCGTACAGCATCGTTCACGCGTTCTTCAGACAGGCTGCCATCTTCAACAGCACTCTTGATGCCAAACAAACACTGAGCACGAGATTCGTCGTCAGCCTTAAGCAGAATAGTATCTACCCCGGCTTTGATGGCCATGGCGCAAGCCAGCGGCAGGGGCCATTTCTTCAGGATTGCTGCCATTCCAATGGCGTCGGAAACAATTATACCTTTAAATCCCATTTCACCTCTCAGCAAATCGGTGAGGATCTTTTTCGAAAGGGTTGCCGGATATTCTTCATCATAGGCAGGGAAAATAGTATGGGCAGTCATAAGAGCCGATGCACCTGCATCCACCCCAGCCTGGAAGGCAGCCAGTTCGACATTCTGCATACGTTTTTTATCGCCGCGACATACATCGAGTACATCATGCGCGTCGGTAGCCGAATCACCACGTCCGGCAAAGTGTTTAATAGTTGCAGTAACGCCTGCATCCTCATATCCCCGGACAGTAGCGTCGATGAATTTTGAGATAACGCTTACATTATCACCGAATGAACGGACACCAATCTCGGGATTCAGCGGATTGATATTTACGTCGCAAACCGGATGATAGAATTGGGTTACACCAATTGCGGCCATTTGACGACCCATCAGGTT
>CAYTNC010000152.1:0-6192 GCA_964438935.1 uncultured Bacteroidales bacterium | reverse complement strand
AGGCTAAAGGCTAAAGGCTAAAGGCTAAAGGCTAAAGGCTAAAGGCTAAAGGCTAAAGGCTATTAGCATTTTCAACAACAAATATACGCATTTAAATGAACATATGTTCACTTATCAGGCTTTTTTTTAGTTTTTTTCAAGCAACGCCGACAACCCATTAGGCATCGGCTTGCTCTCTGACAAGATAAACCCGGCTTCCTGAGCCATCTTCAAAGAATGATTAAAATTTTGTTGTGAAACATGAGCTGCCGGTTCGGCAAAAAATACCTTACCGCCGCTTTTGGTCATGGCGTATATGTCTCTGAATAATGTTTCTTTATCAGGAACTTCATGCACCACGGCAAAAAGAAGTGTAAAATCGACCTGATTTGCGAGTTCTCCCGGATTATAGGTATCCCCCACGAGCAGTGGTTCAATAACATGACCGAGCCGGGCATTCCGGGCCCGTTTGCTGAGCTTTTCAAGCATTTTTTTCTGGATATCCACGCAATACACCTTTCCGCTATCGCCTGTCATTTTGGCCATGGGAAGACTGAAATAACCCATGGCACTGCCATAATCCATTACCTTCATGCCATTGTTAATATGCGGACCCAGGATTTTATAAGGATTCTGACCCAGTTTGCGCAACGGAATGAGCAGTGCATATCCCATCCACCAGGGACAAATCTGATTGTTGTTGTTCATTGGTTTTGGTATTTAATTACCGGGTAAAAATAAAGCACCTGATTCAAACAACGAACTGCTTTTCGGTCAGGCACAGGAAAAAGACGGTAACCAGCGAGAAGTAAGAGAATATTTGCCCTTATGATTCAATAACAGACAACTTTAGTCAATAATGAAACCATCCGGAACAAATGCACGTAATTCTATTATCTAAATACTTAAACCAACGACTTATCTTATATTAAACAAATGAGTCTTTGGTAATATATTTAATAACATAACAATTACTTTACCATGGGACGAATCGTATACGAAGACAAGAACCTCAGACTGGAATATGTGAATGATGGCAATTACATTCACGAGACCTGGTGGGGAATCACCACCAACGAAGTTTTCTATAAATTGCTCAATATTATTGTAGACGAGCTGAATAAAGCAAATGCAGACGGTTTAATACTGGATGCCCGTGAACACAAAGGCCTTGGCCCGGAAGCCCAGGAAGTGGCAGCCAAGGCAATTGGTGCGTATGCCAAAAAACATGGCAAGTTCAAAGAAGCAATCATTGTTCCCAAAGATGTCTTTTCAAGATTCTCTGTAGAAAATTATGCGAAGAAGGTTAAAGTCGACACTCCGGTAAATACACGTTTCTTTGACAGTGTGGAAGCAGCAGAGGCATGGCAGCGCGAAAAACAAGATTAACCCATATGTATTGGCAAAAATATGCGGACGATGTTGTATTTAATGGGCGTATGCTATCGGATACCATCATTGGTTCTTAAGATTGTGGTTACTATCTTTTAAACATATTGAATATGGATGCAATACCTGTATAAGCGGAATTAATACTTCTTTGCGCTAACAACAATCCATCCTCTTTTAAAATCCAGATCAACATCAACCTTTTTAAATCCCGATACTTCAAGCTTGAAGATATAATCCTTATTGCTTTTAATATTTGCCATTTGCCACCATTTGCTTCCTTCAGCAGGGTATCGGTTAATAATTACAAAAGAACCTCCTGTTTTTAATAACCGGCAAACCTCGGCAAGCGATTTATCAATTTCAGGCCAGAATTGAACTGTTTCGAATGCAGTAATTAAATCCAGTGAAACATCATTTAAAGGTATTTGTAAAACTGAGCCCTGTATAATTTCTAATCGCTGCTGATCAATGGCCTTTTTATTTACTTTTTTTGAAAGAGCAACCATCTCGGGTGAATGATCTAGTCCATAAAGCATATAACTGGCATTGACGGTGGATAAATACTTAAGGAATTTCCCACCACCGCACCCCATATCCAATATGCTGGAATGGTCAGGAGGTAAGTTGTTCCTGAAAAAATCAATGTATAAAGCCGTATGAACTTCATTCATTAACCTCCCGATTAGTTTACCAATTGCTCCGGCAGGTTTTGCCCCTTGTTTTTCCAATCCCATAATATTATATTTAACAATGAAAAAGACTACACCCTATTCAGAAAAAACGGGGACTATTACCCATTTTCGATGCCATTAACCCGCCACCAAAAACAATTGTAATGCCTGATATATACAGGCAAATTGTTCTTTTCGTCAATATAGAATTTGTTGGCTGCATATTTCAGCATTCTTCCAGTTTCTTCATATTCTCAACCGCTTCAAACAGGCCCCGCTGTTCGAATTTTCTTTTCCAGATCTCAATAGGTGTATAGCTCATGGTAACAGTTGTGCTCTTAACAACCAGTAACCGGTCGCCTTTTTTCAGGTTGAAAACAGCCAGGAGTTCTTCTGTTAACAAGACCTTTCCGCTAGCAACCTTTGTGAGCGCATAATACCTGTTTTTGTCGACAACGAACGAATCCAACCGGTCAATCCGGTCGATGATACTCTTAAACACGCTATTATAAGCTTTTTCCTTAATCATGATTCCCATACCGCCCTCCCCGATATGTGTTGTTGCAAGCAACACAACATCGCCATTGGCCAAACCGTAATGTTTAAAAGCCTTAGGCGGGATGGTAATGCTTAGATCGTCCCTGATGATGGAGATTCCATACGCTTCTTTAGTACCAGGGGTTCCGGGTGATAAACTGGGCATATGATTAATTTTTATAAATGGTTAAGTCCATAAGATCTACTTTAAGCTACAAATAAATATAACCAAGTTTGTTAAGCGTTTACCTGATTCCAAATGGTACCT
This sequence comes from uncultured Bacteroidales bacterium, assembly GCA_964438935.1. Classification (GTDB taxonomy): domain Bacteria; phylum Bacteroidota; class Bacteroidia; order Bacteroidales; family UBA10428; genus UBA5072. The sequence goes on along the minus strand of CAYTNC010000152.1, from coordinate 3,345 downwards.
TCAACAACAAACTGATATTCCTTCCCTGGTTGTAATAATGCATTGATTTTAAGGTTGATAAATGATCAGAATAGCGGGTATCGAATATATTGCTGACCGTTAATCCTATTGAAAGTGTTTGTTTATCCAATGGGAATTCAACACTTAAACCAGCATTCACCATGGTATAACCATCCGTTTCGGTCTCAAATTTTGAAGGATGGCATTGTTTCAATGCAGTCAAGGCCGATATCCAAATTGCCGGATGCTGAATGAATGCAAGCTTTTCCTTTTCCGCCCTGATTTCATAACGGATCTTCTGAGCCGGAATAAAGGGCAGGTAGTCACCGTTTTGTTGTTTGCCTGTTACTGCTGCATATACTCCCTTTATATGCAGCCAGGGAATTGTCTTTGGATGAAAGTGTATTCCTGCTTCACCACCGAAAAGATCAGCGTTGGTTTGAGAGAAGCAATATATATCCATACCAGCCGCGGTCGTATCTGAGGTAGGTGATACAAAAATATAATCTTCGATATGGTTATAAAACGCCGCAAAATCAATGGAAAGATAGATTCCGTGATAGTGCAAACTTGCATCTGTTTCACCGGCATGCTCAGGCTTAAGGTTCTCATTTCCCCTTTCATAACGGTTGCCATGCTCCCCATTTGAGGTGAGTTCAGACAAATTGGGAACCCGGTAAGCCTTGGCAAAATTGGCCCTGAGCATCAGCTTTTCGTTCACATTGTAAGTTGCTCCTAAGGATCCGTTAAGGCTTGTATGATCATTTGAAACAGGCGCATGAAAATTTTCAGTTCCTTCTTCTCCAAGTGAATAGGTACCGGTTTTACAATAATCGAATCTTAAACCTCCCTGGAGCTTAAGTTTATCAAAAAAAGTATATTGCACCAAAGCCAACCCACCCAGAGTATTTACATCAGCGTCAGGCAGGAATTGTGATTCGCGGTTGTTTTGATTGCGATTGGTTTGATTCATGCCCTGAATACCAATTATGTATTCCGCCATTTTTCCGGATGGCAAATAAAGCTTTGATTCATAAGAGAATGTATTCAGGTTCATTTCAACCGAAGGTGCATCCATTGTTTTTTGAAGTTTGCGCAATGCAAGCTGGTAGGCAAAATTAGTTTCCCATTTGAACCGGCCCAGATAGATTTTATTCTGTGATGAAACAAGGTGGTGTTCCAGGTCCTGGTACCATATCCTGTTTCTTCTGCCTCGTTCAGTGATTAAAGGTATAACCGGCGGTACCGTCATGCCCAATGCTTGTTTAAAGTAATCATAAAAAAACTTGAATGTCCCTATTTTTCCAGTGTAACCTGCATTTAAGCTAAGCGACCATTCGTTGAATCTCGAATTGGGTACAAAATCGCCTCCTCCCTGTTTGTAATCCTCATGGGTTTTATTGCCCATCCTTATACCACCATAAACATGTTTTGACGCCCCTTTTATACCAAAACTATTGTTTAAGCCGAGTGTGGAACTGTGCAACTGCGTTTGATAGTTACCCGAGATTTGACCGGTTGGAGCAGGCTGTTCTTTTATAAAGTTAATTACTCCTCCAATAGCATCAGAACCATATAACAACGATGCCGGGCCCTTGATTATCTCAACCTTGTCAACACTATTATCATCAATACCTAACGGGTGATTCTCACTGAACTGATAATTTTCAATACGCACCCCGTTATTCATAACCAGGATATCGTTCATTGAAAGTCCCCTGATCACGGGTTTTGAAACACCAGGCCCTTTGGCAATCATATCAACGCCGGGAACCCGGGTTAATGATTCCATGAAATTTGGCGTTCCGGTGAGCGTGATCTCCCTGGCCTTTATCACATCTATCTTTACTGCGTTTTCATGCTGGGATGACAAGTGGCCGCCAGTGATAACCACTTCCTGTGATTCGATTACCGATTCCGACAGGCTGACATTTAATTCGTTAGTCCCTTTCAGTAATATAAGTGATTCTATCACTGTATTATAACCAATAAAAGAAAACTGTATTTTTACTTTTCCATCAGGCAGATTTCCAATACGATATTCACCATTTTCGGCACATACAGTAGCCTTGTTTTGTTCGGGAAGAAATACGGTTGCGCCTGCCAGCGGAGTGCCATCCTGATCAGTCACTTTGCCTGAAATTTGTGTTTGGGCATTCACTAAAATACATAGTGCTCCCAATATGAATAGGATTATTGTTTTTTTCACTGAGTTGTTGTTTTTATTTGTTGAACATGAGATAGCAACATGTGTTGCTTAATTAATCCGACTCATTGTCCAACGGCGGCGAGCGCAAAAGGAGTGCTAAATGGTGTGATTTTATTACAAATACCTCTTTAAATAACAGTATAATTTCTTTATGGTATAAATTGGTACAGAGGTTGAAGATTTTATGATCTTGTCTGAAATATGAAAATTGAAATGCACAAATAGGGCAACTTTCATGAAGCACATGAAAGTGCTTTTCGCCCATGGCAGTGCAATGAAATTCTGGTTCATGCCTGTGAAAGGTTTTAATGAACACAGGTGTAATGAACAACCATAAGAAAAAGAAATGGACAATATTTGATTTACGTATCTGAACCATACTCCTCATTAATGATGTAAATCAAATGACCTGGCCATACTGAAAGTAATACCTACTCCCGCTCCCAACTGTGTTCCATTGAAGTATTGGTATACAGGAATATCAAGCAGTGCAGAAAGATTCCAATTTTCTCTGATTACATAGTTTATTTGTGGAACAACGAAAAACAAAACACTTCCTGATGATTCTTTGGTTTTACCAGCTATCTCATCGTGCGTCCGAATCTCGTTTCTCAATTGAAGAATGGTCGTCCAGTCGCCTTTTACCCGGTTGGCCATGATATGTTTCGATATATAGCCCGATGTGTAAATGGCAGTTCCCGGCTTGTATTCATTATTGTTTTCGAAATGATATTCAATTCTGTTGGTCAGAAAAAAGCGCAATCCCTGTCCTGAATTCTCTTTCACCCATGTGGTATTCATCACCAGTCCGTACGAACCCATTGTAGGCTGAACTTCTACAGGCAATTCAACATGATCAACCGACATCGGGTTTCGAGAAGTAGGGATTTTCAGACCCACGGCAAGAGTAATAAAAACCCTTTTGAAATTTTCAGCATATAACCCATAGCGTGTTGATATTACAAGGTTTGAGACACCATAACCCCTTAACCTGTATTCTGGCTCAGTGTTGTATACCTGTGTTTTATTAATAAAATATCCCAGTTCAGTTTCAAGGGCTAGTTTGTTATTCAACCCATATCCCATGAAGTAAGTCAGGTTGTTATAAAAGGCCCTGTCAATCAGATTGAAATCAG
>CAYTNC010000151.1:0-6213 GCA_964438935.1 uncultured Bacteroidales bacterium | reverse complement strand
TTCAGATTTAATCACATGGTAAAACGATTGGGGATTTCCTTTTGCTTCTGCTGCTGCTTCTTCGGACGACAACACATCGTATGGTCGGCATGCGATTTTGTCTGCTAATTCCTGTTTCGGGCGGTAACCCCTGAATGCTTTTATTATGGCCATTTTATTAAAATATGTATTCTCATTTGAAACGCTTTGCTGCGTAAGCAGTGCAAATGTAAGAATAAACTGTTTACGTTGAATGTGAATTGTTATAAAAACAGAGACCCCGCAAATCATGCGAGGTCTCAGCAAAATAAGAACAAGGTTTCTGTCAGTTTACCTGGAAGGTTTTGTCGCCTTTGGTAAGGAAATTCACGATCTGCCTGGCTGCTGCCAGTCCGGCATTCACATTGGCTTCTGAAGTTTGTGCACCCATTTTTTTCGGGGTGGCATAATAGCGTGTGGGAGCCTCGGCCTTAATTTGCTCCTGGCAGTCGGGTGCCACGTCGGTTACATAGCGGAAGTCGTTGCGTTCGGCAAACATCTTCAGCAGTGAAGGTTCATGAACCAATTCCTTGCGGGCCGTGTTTACCAGGGTGGCTCCTGCAGGCATCAGGTTGAGCAGGTCGAAATTCAACGATTCCTTTGTATCCTTATTGGCCGGAAGGTTTACCGAAACATACTGGCATTTTTTGTAAAGTTCCTTCACATCAGCCACGTATTTGATGCCGTTGCTTTCAATGGCAGCTTTGTCTACGTTAGGATCATGGGCATAAACGTCCATTCCTATTCCTTTGGCAATGGTGCCTACAATGCGGCCGATATTTCCATAGGCATGAATGCCCAGGGTTTTACCGCGAAGTTCAACACCGGAGGTGCCATTGTAAAAGTTACGGTTGAGGTAGATCATCATACCAAAGGCCAGTTCTGCTACGGCATTGGCGTTTTGTCCGGGTGTGTTCATTACCACAACACCTTTGGCAGAGGCTGCCTTCAGGTCGATATTGTCATACCCGGCGCCAGCCCTGACTGCAATTTTAAGCTTTTGTGCGGCATTCAGCACCTGTTCGTCAATGATGTCGCTGCGTACGATAATGGCTTCAACGTCTTTAACAGCATCAAGAAGCTGCTGTTTTTCGGTATATTTCTCAAGCAGTTTCAGTCCGAAGCCTGCTTTCTCAACAATTTCCCGGATACCTTCCACCGCAATTTTAGCGAACGGCTTGTCGGTAGCAATTAATATGGTTTGCATATGTTTATGATTTAAAGGGTTAGGGACACCTGTTATGCAAAGGTCATTTAAGCCTGGCTTTCAAATTCCTTCATAGCCTGAACCAGGGTTTTTACACCTTCGGCCGACATGGCATTGTATATAGAAGCCCTGAAACCACCAACCGAACGGTGGCCTTTAATGCCGACAATACCTTTTGACTTGGCAACTTCCAGGAATTTCTCTTCGAGGGCTTTGTATTCAGGTTTGAAAACAAACACCACGTTCATGATCGAACGATCTTCCGCTGAAGTCAGGGGCGACATGAACAGCTTGTTCCGGTCGATTTCATTGTAAAGCATATCGGCCTTTTCCGTATTCATCTTACTAATGGCTTTGAGTCCGCCCAGGTCCTTTAACCATTTGAGTGTTTGAAGGCATGCATAAATAGCCACGCAGGGAGGGGTGTTGTAAAGCGAATTGTTATCAACAAAGGTTTTGTAATTCAACAGGGTGGGCATGGGACGCGTAATCTTTTCGAGCATACTGTCCTTGATGATGGCGAATGATACGCCGGCAGGTCCCAGGTTCTTCTGGGCGCCGCCATAAATCAGCGCATATTTTGAAACATCCATCGGCCGGCTGAGGATGTCGGATGACGCATCGGCAATCAGGGGTACGGGTGATGAAATGTCGGTTTTAATCTCGGTGCCGTAAATGGTGTTGTTGGTGGTGATGTGGAAGTAATCGGCATCGGCCGGAATGGTATAATTTTTAGGAATGAAGGTGTAATTCTGCTCCTTGGACGATGCTACCACCTGCACTTCGCCATATAGCTTAGCTTCCTTGGCTGCTTTATTGGCCCATGAACCGGAGTCGAGATAGGCTGCTTTCTTGTTCAGGAAGTTGCTGGCAACCATGGCAAATTGTAAACTGGCGCCACCCTGGAGGAAAAGAACCGAGTAACCTGTTGGAATGCCAAGAAGTTCTTTCAAAAGATCTTTTGATTCTTTTAAAATAGCTTCGAAATCCTTGCTCCGATGTGAAATTTCCATTATCGACATTCCGCTGCCGTTCAGATTTAGTATCGCTTCAGCCGTGTTTTTGAGTGTGATTTCAGGCAACACAGAAGGCCCGGGGTTAAAATTATATTTCTTCATTGGGGTTATTTATTTGTTAAATGATTAACAACTGACAGTGCTCAAAATTAAAAAATAATTATTTCAGTGTGATAAATATAACAGAAAAATGCACTTATAATTTACAAACAGGAAATGAACAGCAATTAGCCATTGGCCATTGGCCCTTAGCCCTTAGCCTTTAGCCTATAGACTTTAGGTTATTCTGCCAAAGTTAAATAATTATCCTTCAGCATGGGTATCAGGGTGGTGAGGTTGGGTGTGTGGCAGTATCCGATCACATCATCGAGCTTGTTCTTTTTCAAGCGGTGCCGCTGCGCAGCCTTTTCAATATAGTTCATCATGTTGTTCCGCGCCAGGTTCCACAAATCGATGGAAGCATGCACCGAGTCGCATTGGGTCGTAAAGCTACTGTGTTTGAGCATAATCTCTGCAAGTGCCCCGGCAAACAGGGAATCCTCTAAATTGAACTTGTTTTTCCAGCCGGCACAAAGTATGATCAGGTCGCGATTTTCGCGAACCACATAACCGGCAAGTGCATCGAGGTTCAGGTAGGCTCCAATCAGCACCCGATAACTGTGAGCCGCCATGGTGATGCAGTTTGTGCCGTTTGTAGTGGAGTATACAATATCGCGACCCTGGATGACTTCGCGTTTGAAATTATAGGGTGAATTGCCGAAATCGGCAAAATCTCTGACAATACCATCTCTTTCGGCAGCAACAAGATAACCTTTTTCTTTATAGGCGCGTGCTTCTTCAAGTGTGGCAACCGGTATGATGCTTTTCACTCCGTTCATAAACGCGGTGACTATGGCTGATGTGGCCCTGAGGACATCCACAATCACCACTATCGCTTCATCATTTCGGAATTCGGGATATATTGCCGGTGAGAAACATACCTCAACTTTTCTTTTGCCCTCGGTCATGCGCTGCTGAAATAGTGATAAATGTCAGGACAAATAAAGTATAAATTATGCCGGGAAAAAAGGGGAGGGGCGTTTTTTTTTGAAAAAGTCAGTTTTCATTTTTCATTGGCAATTATTACATTGTTTTATTCGAAAGCTAAATTCAAAGCGATGTCCCCCTTTGGAGGGGGCTGGGGGAGGATTATATCAATTACGGCTCAAAAACTTTCGTCGTATCATGCCACTGCCACTGCCGTCACTATAATACAGATTTCTTCTGTCTTCTATTACCATAATGTCGCTCCTACGGAGCTTTGGGGGAGGGCATAATACTTGTGTTATCTACCATAATTTCGCTCCTACGGAGCTTTCTTGCAGGTCTTAATGCAAATACTTCTTGCAGATTCCCCTTCAAGCGGTTGAAAACCCTTGAAGGGTGTTGGATACTGCTGCTGCTTCTGATTCTGCACGTCAGACTTCGACAGGCTCAGTATGGCAACGCCAGTCACACTGAGCCTGTCGAAGTGCGACTAACTGCCACTGCCGCTGCTACTGCTCCTGCTGCTCCTGTCCCTGCTCCTGAACCTCCCTCATTCTCTTCAGGAAGGTGTTCTTTTTCACGTCGGTTGACACCATATAAATAAATGATTCCCCGCTGGTTATCTTTTGTCTTCTTTCGTTGGGTTTCAGCTTGATCATCCGGTCGAGAAATTCGCCGTTTGAAGTATGGATCTGCAGAACACCGCGCGTGTAGCCAAAGTAATACCAGGTGCGACGATCAACCTGTAGGTAAAAGTCGAGTACATCACCACTCCGCTTGATTTGCAGTTCCAGAAAACCATCTACCCTTTTGTTGATTTGGGTGTTGTTGATGCTTCCGATCCCAATTTTACCTACCGAAATCCAGGAATTGGATTCGTCACTCCATTTCAGCCTGAGCTCATTGAAGAGCATGGTATGCAGGAGTTCAGCAGGCATCTCTTTCAGGGTGCCAAAAAGGCTGAGCTCGGTTTTCATAGCCTCGTAGCGGGTTTTACCAATCAGGTCAACAATACCTTTGGTGTATACCGGCCGGTTTAAATCAACAGCCGGAAGTTCCGGCATACTGTCAATTTCGGCGGCCATAACATTAATGATATCTGGGCTAATAAAGAAATCGAGACCCAGCATCACATCGAGTTCTGTAGTATTGATATTGCCTTTGTGAATTGCATTACCCACAGTAGTAAGATTCAGTTGGCCAAGTTTTGCTCCCAGATCCAGTTTGCCCTCTCCATACAAATTACAGTTTTCCCTGTGCAGTGTGAGCAAATTACCCGGTTCGTTAAAATCGAGAAGTTTTTCTTTGGAAGCCAGCTGATATTCCTGTTTGGTTTTATCGTAATACAAAAAGCCGTTTGCGGTTACCACGGCCTTGTCGCTTGAATATTTGCGTCCCGAAAGAAATGCAGGGTATACATGTATGGAATCATAATACATATAAATGCCACTGAAAATCTTATTTCTTTGAATATCTATCAATTCTTCTCCAACGGGGATCATGATGTTCATCGGGTCGATCATACTCCGGAAGTGCATCCATCGGGTTGATATTGTGGGGCAGTTGTGTTCAATGAGCGTTCCTCCGTCGAATGTAAGGAATTTGTTTTGTGCTTCCATATAAAACTTCCCCTGGTACTTGTAATTCGGACTGAGTGTGAACTCGTCTTCAGGTGTTATGTCACCCGAGCCGATGGTCTGCAGGTTATCGTCGACTCCGAGTGTACTGAAATAGATGACCTGCTTGCGGTCAAGCTCATCAACATAATTACTGTAGGCATTTCCCAGGTATTTATTCCTGGTGTTAATATTGAGGGTGGCATCAAAAAGCTCATAATTCCTGGTTGTTCTGTCCGCAAGAACGTTGGCCTTGTAAAGAGTTCTCAGGCGTGCATCCGGCTGAACAGTCAATTTGCCCTCATACGGGTAGATACGGGCATCAGCAATGTCAATGTATTTAACTTCGGTGGCCTTGATCAGGTTGCTGTCATAGTCATAGAATGCCACAGGGGATATGAAACTGAGTGAATCCTGTTCCTGATCAATGCTTATGTATCTTGGTCCAACAAGGCCCTCTTCAGCCACTTCGGTTGCCGGGGGGGCTGATGTTACCGATCCCATAGCCAGTATCTTCTGCTCCATATCCCACTGGAAATTATCGAGGTAACTTACATACTTGTTCTCAGGAAAGGAAACCAGCGTGTATTCTTCATTGGATTTAAAGCTGCCTTGTTTGGCCCTGAAGTCGATGTGGGCATCAATATTATCCGTAAGTACCGTAAAACCTTTGGAATGCAAAGATTTCAGATAGAAATCAGATGTATCGGCATCTATTTCCTGGGCTTTGTATTCAAAATGCCGGGACAAAAGTTCAGCACCTTCGAGGTACATGCGCCCGCTTCCGCTTAACCCTGAGGGCTGCAATTTCAGATCGCCGGCCAGGGTAGTTGTTTTGTTAAACATCCTGAAGCTCGAATCGGTTCGGTAGATATACATTTCATCCTGGTAAGGCAGCCAGTGAATGGTGTTCCGCACTGAATTAACCTGCGGAAACTGAGTTCCTGAAGTACGCTGCGCCATTGTAAAATCGCGTGATACAGCATCAAGTGAATCAGGAAAGAATTGGATCTCGTCGGAATACGATGAAGAGGTCAGGTATTTGATTGTTCCCGAACCCGTAAATCCCTTTTTATTGGTAAGCGAAATTTCGTTGGAAAAGCTGCCTTTCCCTTTGTATAGAGCCAATCCCGAGTCGGGCGTTACATGTTTGAATCCCAGTGATCTGTCGGGTTGCAAACGCAGTGTTTCTTCTATAACCGGGAAGATACCCGCAGAAGTCAGTGAGCCGTCAAACTTCATGGATTGCCGGTTGAAATTATCCAGGCTGTCCATTTCAAAAGGATTGATTTCGAAGAAGAAATTATCGCGTGAATAGATGCCTCCGTGG
>CAYTNC010000150.1:0-6219 GCA_964438935.1 uncultured Bacteroidales bacterium | reverse complement strand
AAGGATTTAATTCAAAAACAGTTCAGTACAGTTACCTGTTAAGTTCATCTTCAAAGAGCCCTGTTATAAAGGCCACTCCGGTTGATCCCAATATAATTGCAGAAGTCATCCAACCAAAAACCATACCCGGAACAGCCACCATCACGCTGATCGATCCTATTACCAATGATCACAAGGAATATGTGCTGAATTTTGGCATCAATCCGGTGAGCGATGAATTCAACAGCAATATACCCGGTAAACAATGGACCTGGGTGCGCGAAAACCCAGCCAACAGAAAATTTGATGCAACCAGCGGAAAACTGGTCATCACCAGTGAAGAAGGAGATGTTGCCACATCGGTAAACAATGCCAAAAACCTGATGCTGCAAAGCGCCAATACCGACTGGACCATGGAATCAAAAATCACTTCCTCCCGAAAACCAGCCGGTTTTACTGAAAATGCAGGAATTATTGCTTACCAGGACGATGACAATTTTGTAAAATTGGTGTATCGGGCAAATATGAGTCGCAGAGGTACGCAAAGGCCTGCCGGATCAGGTGAGCAACCTGGAATTTTGGAACTTTCGGTTGAAAACAGAGGCTTTCAGATATTTTCAACTTCTGTGAGTATGGATGGAATTATTAAGAGCAACAACACCTTGATTCTTAAATTGGTGAAAAAAGGCAGCTATTATTCAGCCTATTACACCCTTGACGGTAAAACTTATGAACTCATTGGAGAAACAAATGTTCTTTTGAAAGACATCAAAGCCGGCTTGATTGCCTGCAACGGTGCTTTGCCTCCCCAGATGGCCCGGTTTGCCAGAATGATGCAACAGAACAACCAGGCACCCGCAACGCCATTAGAAATTGGATTTGATTATTTCCGGATAACAGGTTCCGGATTGAAGTAAATAAGGACCTTATTATTAATTAAATGAATATTATAATGAAAAAAACCATTCTCACTATTTCATTGGCAGTTTTGATGGCAGGAGTACCTTGCGCTGCACAGACGCAATCAGCTGTTGTTGAGGATTTCAAGCCTTCTTCTGTAAACCAGCCGGGTAAAGAATACCCTCAGGTTAATTCTGAAGGCCGGGTTAGGGTGCAGATTTCCGCACCTGAGGCAAAATTGGTACAGCTCGATATCAGCGCTGTAAAATACGATTTAAAGAAAGATGAAAACGGCGTTTGGACAGGCGAATCAGCCCCCCAGGACGAAGGTTTTCATTATTACCAGCTGAATATCGACGGTGCTTCTGTTCCCGATCCGGGAAGTCTTTACTTCTATGGCGCCAGTCGCTGGGGAAGCGGTATCGAAATTCCTGCCAAAGACCAGGATTTCTATGCACTGAAAAACGTTCCTCACGGACAGGTACGTGACCTCATTTATTTTTCAAAAGTCAACAACAGCATGCGCCGCTGTTTTGTATATACCCCTCCCGACTATGAACAAAACACGCAGAAACGTTACCCTGTGCTGTACCTTCAACACGGAGGCGGTGAAGATGAAACCGGATGGTCGTCGCAGGGAAAGGCTGGCCTGATTATGGACAACCTGATTGCTGAAGGCAAAGCCGTACCGTTTATTATTGTTATGGACAACGGTTCCTGGCGCATGCCTGAGAGACCACGCACACCACCTCAGCAAGCTCAGCAAGGAGCACGTCCTGCCGGGGGGATGAGTTTGCCTCAAGGCTGGGCCGATGGTTTCATGAAAACCTTGACGGAAGACATTATACCTATGATAGAAGGAAACTACAGAACCTTAGCCGATGCTCAGAATCGTGCCATGGCAGGGTTGTCCATGGGTGGAATGCAAACCCATTCGATTACTCTTGCAAAACCCGATGTTTTCACACAAGTTGGCATGTTTAGCGGTGGAAGTTATAGTGTTGAAGAGATAACAAATACTCCCGAATTTAAGAAAAATGTGAAACTTGTATTCATCAGCTTTGGCAGCCGTGAACTTGAAAACAGAAGAGCAGGATTTGGTGGCGATCCCAAGGAAAATACAGAAAAACTGAAAGCTGCCGGAATGAATGCACACTTTTATGTTTCGCCCCTAACAGCTCACGAATGGCAAACCTGGAGACGCAGCTTTTATCAGTTTGCACAACTCGTATTTAAAAATTAATATATTATGATGAAGAAGTTATCAATTGCCCTGTTGCTGGTTGTATCCGGCACACTGGGTTTTGCACAAACAAGTCAGCCAACGATTACCGAAGATTTCAAACCCTCGGTACTCAATCAGCCAGGTAAAGAATACCCAATGGTTAATTCCCAGGGTTATGCACGTTTCCGTATAGAAGCTCCCTTTGCCCAAAGTGTAACTGTAAGCCTTGGATTGGGTGGCAAAGGAGGAACCAAACTAGTCAGAATGGCCGACAGTATCTGGACGGGTACAACCGAAGGGCCCATGGATGAAGGCTTCCACTACTATCACCTGACCATTGACGGTGGCGTGTTCAACGACCCCGGCACACTGAATTTCTATGGTTCAACACGCTGGGAAAGCGGAATAGAGATACCCGCTCACGACCAGGACTTTTACGCACTGAAAAACGTGCCACACGGCTTTGTACAACAGGTGCTTTTCCCTTCAGCCAGCACCAATACCTCACGCAGAGCCTTTGTTTATACGCCTCCCGATTATGGAAAGGACGCAAGCAAACGTTACCCTGTGCTCTACCTGCAGCACGGATGGGGTGAAGACGAAACCGCCTGGAGCAACCAGGGACATGCCAACCTGATTTTGGATAACCTGATTGCCGAAGGTAAAATCAAGCCTTTCATCATTGTGATGACTTATGGAATGACCAACGAGATCAAATTCGGCAGCGGTCTCAGAAATTTTGACATCAAGCCGTTTCAGACAGTTCTGGTGGATGAATTGATTCCTTATATTGATGCCCATTTCAATACTATAGCTGATCAGGCACACCGGGCCATGGCCGGACTTTCAATGGGAGGCATGGAAACCAAAATGATCACGCTGAACAAACCGGAAGTATTTTCGCACTTTGCCTTACTGAGTGGTGGTATGTATGCACCCGAGGACATTAAGGACCCGTCGAAAGTGAAACTCATTTTTCTGAGTTGCGGGAGTAAGGAAGGCCCTGACCGCATTAAGAAAGCGGCAACTGCTCTGAAAGACGCCGGTTTCAATGCGGTTTCTTATATATCCGAAAATACAGCTCACGAATTCCAAACCTGGCGCCGCAGTTTGTATCAGCTCGCTCCGCTTCTTTTTAAGGAATAAGAGAGTAGCATCATTGCTATGGTACTTTTCAAAACCGATTTAGCAATAGTTTTCATAACTTTGTTTTTTAGTTAGACTCATTGCCCGGCCAAAAAAATGGCCGGGCATGTGATTTAAAAACAACCCAATAAACGAACTACATGAAAATCAACAACCTTTTCATCACGAGCGCGGTGGCCCTGATGTGTATTTCACCCTGGTGTACAGCACAGCAGTCCAATGTAAATCTCGATTACAACCCTCAGAAGGATACCGAAGGCCTGGTTCCCTTTAGCGCGCCCATTAATTCACCCGAAGTGAAAGATGATCGTACCGTTACTTTTCGTGTTAAGGCCCCAATGGCGCAGGAAGTAAAACTAACGGGTGTTGCCATTCTGACAGCACTGGGAAAAGGTAATGAACCGGTGCCTTTTACAAAAGGGACAGATGGTATCTGGACATTAACTATTGGACCGATTGAGCCCGATATGTATGCATATAACCTGATTATTGATGGTGTGCAGGTTGCAGATCCCAGCAATAGCTATGCGGCTTTTACAGCCATGCCGCCATACAGCGAGCTGATTGTGCACGGCGACGGTCCGGCTTATTACGATGCCCGTAACGTGCCACATGGAAATGTTACCCGGCACATTTATCATTCCGGAGTAACCAATGGTGAACGCGAATTATATGTGTACACCCCTCCCGGTTACGATCCCACAAAAAAATATCCGGTGTTATATCTTCTTGGAGGTAGTGGCGAATTGCCATCCAACTGGGTATACGACGGCCGCGTAAACCTGATTATGGACAACCTGCTTGCCGAAGGCAAAGCTGTTCCCATGCTGATCGCCATTCCCAACAACCAGGTAATTCACCGCAACCACCCCAAACATACCGAACTCACCTTTGACATCTTTGAAAAAGAATTGCGGAATCATGTGATTCCCATAGTTGAAAACGCGTACAGCGTTCAGCAGGATCCCCGCGGAAGGGCTATTTCAGGCTTGTCTATGGGCGGAAGGCATTCCATGTTTGTTGGTTTCCGGTCGCTCGACCTTTTTGCCTCTTTCGGTATACTCAGCGCCGGCGACATGAACCCCGAAACGACCATAAACGGCTTTCTGAATGATCCTGATGTGAATAAAAAAGTAGCGTATTTATTCGTAGGCCAGGGAACTGAAGAAGCCAAAGGTTTTATGGGCAAGCGTTGTATCGCTTTGCACGAGGCACTTACCAATCGCAACATCAAACATGAGTATTATGTTGGCGGAAAGGGCGGCCACGATTGGGCCACCTGGCGTCACCTGCTGTATTACCGGTTTTTACCCAACCTGTGGCGGAATTAGTAGGAATGACTAACGTTTGATGGTATTTATTTTGGAACTTGATTGTTGTCAAGTTTGAAATACATAATGATATCCTGTAATTGTTTAGCCAAGTCATTAAGCCTTTCTGACCCATTGCCCATTTCTTCACTGGCTGAAATGTTTTGCCGTGTTACGCTATTTAACTGCTGCACGGCCGAATTGATCATATTGGCACCAGCAGCCTGCTCATGACTGGATGCACTGATTTCCTCAACCATACCAGTAGTTTTAATAATATCGGGTATCAGTGCGTCAAGAAGCCGACTTGAATTTTCAGTAATGCGTAAGCTTGCAGATGCAAGCGATACAATTTCATCAGCAGCAATTTTGCTTCTTTCTGCCAACTTCCTTACCTCTGCCGCAACTACAGAAAACCCTCTACCCTGATCTCCTGCCCGCGCGGCTTCCACAGCTGCATTTAAAGCCAATAGATTAGTTTGAAAAGCAATATCGTTGATGATGTTGATCTTATCTGCAATCACCTGAATGGAATTCAGGCTTTCTTTTGATGAAGTACCTACCTGTCGTACACTTTCTGATAAATGAGTAGAGATCAATCCAGTTTGTTGGGCATTTATTTTATTCTGTTCAATATTCGCGGTCATTTGCTCCATAGAAGACGAAACCTGCTCTACAGAAAGGGACAATTCCGAAGCACTTTCTGATAATTGTTTTGATACTGAATTCAAATTTTTTCCGGAGGTATCCAGTTGGTTTACATTTTCGTTGATCTGCGACACCACCAAGGTAAGGTTCTTCTTAATTTTTTCACTGGCCAGAATTAATCGTCCCAAATCATGAGACTTGTTAATTTTAAATTCTGGTATTTCAACGTTCAGATTACCTTCTGACAGTTCTTCCAGCTTATCCACCGCAATAGCAAGAGGCCGTACAACAATTTTTGCGCCATAGAAAAAGCAAGCTATACTTACCAGAATATTACACAAAGTAAATATGAGATTAATGAGCGTCTGTCCGTCAAAATACTTGTATTTCACTCCTACTGCCACCATTAAAAAGAGGAGGTTTGCCATCCAGATAATTCCAACCCTTATAAATACAGAGTTTCTAAATGCCCGTCGTAATAACAATGCTCCAGCAATGGTTGCTGCAATTACGCTTATTAAATTACTTGTAATAAAGTCCATAATTTGCTTTGATGTTTAGTAGGTAATAATAATGTTACGGAAAAACTAAAGTTGGGTTCCATTACATTTTTTTTTTATCTTTTTCTGAATCTATAAATTTTCAAAGCAATTTCTGCAATTACGATTGAAGCGCAATGGAATGGATTTTGGAAACGGATTCAGATAAGGTTGTTTGGGAGATAGCTTTAAATTCAAATGAGTATAAAGAACTTGTATTCAAATCTTCTGTTAAATATCCAAAAGATAAAAAAGTGATTATCGAATAATTAACCTTGCCCGGTAAGAAATCATACTCCATGCGGACGGTGTGCCTATTTTATTTGCAGCACATCCAATAACCCTTGTAGCGAAATTGCTGGCAAGTGCATTAAATCAGGAACCGCACATACCGCAGACTGTTATGCAAACCCGGCAATAAAAATTAAATCTGATTTTAAATTAATATTTCTACTAATTTTAGATAAAAAAT
>CAYTNC010000149.1:0-6228 GCA_964438935.1 uncultured Bacteroidales bacterium | reverse complement strand
GGTACCGGAATTTTTCCTCACTTGTGTAAAGTTTTACCGATGCAGATTCTTTTGCTTCAGTCATTTCTGCAACAATGTGTATTTGTATATTGCGTGCTTCACGCCTCAGGAATTTTTCGAGGTCATGTTGCGTATTGTTTCTGAAATCATCAAGTTGCGATAAATTATTCAATTCAAAAGTAATACGATGTCCCGCTTCAATTCCGGGTTTTGCATTTCGGAGGGAAGCAGCCATGCGCGGTCTTTCTTCGCGAATTTGAGCGATATATGCATTCCAGCACTGATCCAGAAATTCAGGAGTTAAAGGCTGAGCTTCCTCCATTTCAAAGGATTCCGGTTCCGCAGAATCAGTATCAGTAACGGTTTGGTCATCAGCAGTGATGTTTCCGGAAACGCCGTTCAGGGCATCCTTAATTGAGATACTTTTTACCGCCTTATAGGAATTGTCGGATTCACTTGTTACAGGTGGCGGAGTATGAGCCCTGGAATTTTTTGGCTCAGCTGGAGCTGTCGACACAACCATGGGCTGTGCAACAGGTTGTGGTTGGTTGTTTTGCTTTTTGGATATTTCAGGAACTTCCAGAATATCCTGTTCACTTATTAATTTTTTTTTTTCGGGGCTGATATTACACAGCCTGATCAGCGCCAGCTCAACATGTAGTCGCTGGTTACGGCTTGTTTTAAACGACAGTTCACACTGACTGCAAATTTCAAGTGCGGCAAAAAGAAAATCATCGGGGCATAACAGTGCCTGCTGCCTGTAACGGTTTTTAAGTACATCACTCACTTCAAGCAAAACAAGAGTGGATGCATCATGGCAAACCAGAAGATCTCTGAAGTGTGAAGAAAGACCCGACAAAAAATTCTGTCCGTCGAACCCCCGCTGCAGAATCTCATTAAAGGTAGTTAGTACTTGGGACGTATCCTGTTTCAGGAATGCTTCAGTCATCCGGAAATAATACTCGTAATCAAGCACATTCAGGTTGTCAAGCACCTCCTGATAGGTGACGTTACCTCCTGAGAAGCTCACCACCTGGTCAAAGATAGAAAGCGCATCACGCATGGCACCATCGGCTTTCAGTGCTATAACATTGAGTGCTTCTTCTTCAAAGGTGACCTGTTCCAGTTTGGCAACTTTTGCCAGGTAGCCAACAATATCCTCAATGCGTATCCGCTGAAAATCGAATATCTGACACCGGGAAAGGATGGTGGGTATGATTTTGTGTTTTTCAGTGGTTGCCAGCACAAAAATGGCATGTTCAGGGGGTTCTTCCAGCGTTTTCAGGAAGGCGTTAAATGCGGCCTGCGACAACATGTGAACCTCATCAATAATGTAAATGCTGTATTTTCCAACCTGTGGAAGAATTCTCACTTTATCAATCAGGCTGCGGATATCGTCTACCGAATTATTTGAAGCGGCATCCAGCTCGTGAATGTTGAAAGACCGTGAGTCGTTAAACGATTTGCATGATTCACACTGATCACAGGCTTCTGTTGAAGCGGAAAGATTGAAACAATTGAGTGTTTTAGCGAAAATACGGGCACATGTGGTTTTTCCAACGCCCCTTGGACCGCAAAACAAATAGGCATGAGCAATTTTGCCGGTTTTTATGGCGCTCTTCAGCGTATTGGTAACTGACGGCTGACCCACCACCGTGTCGAAACTGGCCGGGCGGTATTTTCTGGCTGAAACAATAAAATTACTCATGCAGGAAATTCATACCCTGCAAAGATATCTATTTATACATTTTTTCGCCGGAATGTTAATAAAAATAACCGGTAACGGATTACCGGCTATTTGCCATTAGCCATTAGCCATTAGCCATTAGCCGTTAGCCATTAGCCGTTGGCCATTAGCCGTTGGCCGTTGGCTGTTGGCCGTTGGCTGTTGGCTGTTGGCCGTTGGCTGTGAGCTGTGAGTTCCTGGTTCTATACTTTAGGCTTTGCTGCCACTGCCACTGCTACTGCTACTGCCACTGCCACTGCTACTGCCACTGCTACTGCCACTGCTACTGCTACTTGTCTCTTGGATCTTATATCCTGGATCTATAATCTACTCCCCCAGCCTGATATTGCCATAGCTGGAATTAATAGATACTTCTGCTTTGGGATTGGAATTGGTGCCGATAACACCATTCACCTTCATTTCATTGTTCTCGTTAAACCGATTTACCCGGGCATTGTCGTCAGGGTATGAGATGGTGCAGTATTTTGAATATCCGTTGAGCCGGTACGAAGCACCCTGCTCAATACCCAGTCTGTAAGAGCCATAACTGTTGTTTACTTTAATACCTTCAAATTCTTCAGCAATCTGGTTCACAGTTACGTCGGTATATTTCGTATCAAGCTGCAACTTACCGGTCAGAAGTTCAATTGTAAAATGGCTATAAGCAGTTGTGGACACAAAGTTTGTCAGTTTGCCCAATTCATAAGTATCATATTTACTCTCACTTACCATAGAACTGCCATTGGTGACAAATACCTTGGAATATTTGCTGATAATGGCCAATGCTTTGCTTTCAACAATACTGATCTTGGAATACTTGATATCAAGTTCCAACCATTTTGCCTCCTGCAGGGTGCCATTGGAATAGGAAAGATAAACCTTAGTAAGCGGTACACGCGCATCGTGGACAATTTTATTGGCTGTAAGCTTACCGTATTTAATATCAATCACCGAAGTGGACGTCAGTTCATCAATAAAAACGTTGCCGTATTTGTTCAACAGATTTATTGGAACCGTTTTGGGCATTGAGATCGTGTAATTGATCTCCAACCCGTCATTACCTGTATTGAATCCTTTGAAAACCTTGCCAAAATCGTCATCAATTTCCGTTACGGCCTTAATCAGGTCTCCCTCTTGCGAAACATGAATGTTGATCATCTTCAGCACTTCTTCGGCCCTGCGCTGGTCCTTGCCTTTCACCAGCACCACAACCCTGATGGAAATGCGGGCTTCTTCGCTGTTGGTAATGTCCACATTGCCATACTTGTTGGATACTTCGATGCGGGTTTGCGGGTTAACCGGAAACTCTTTCCTGATCTCTTTATTGAAGGCGTCACCACCCTGTGCGGCAATATTTAAAGTAAGGCACAATGCTGCCAATACCATGCCGACTCTATTTATATGTTGATTTGTTTTCATGATGAAAAAAATTATAGGATTGAAACTGTAGACTGGTGTGCACGGGCAATGATCATATCCATGAGTTCAATTTTCAACTGGTACATATTAATAATGGCATTCATAATGCGTTCGTCTTCCGGATTGCTTCTCAAGTCTTTCTTCATATCGCGCACCCTTACATTCATATCAGACAGCTCCCTGGCGATCAGTTTTTTCTCAGCGTCATCACCTGCAAACCGGAGCTCCTGAATTTCGTTATACTTTTTTACCAACTGGGCATTGTAATAGCTCTCAGCTTCTTTCAGCTCGGGATAAAAAGCAGACATATACAGGTTATCAGCCTGCCGGTCGAGATGCCGGAACTCAAGCACAGCAATGTATGAAATCAACAAACCCAGGAGAATTGAGGCTGCAATTCTCAGAATAACCAGACGGATCTTCCTGCTTTCCGATCTTTCCTGGTGCTGCAGCCTGGATTCAAAACGCTCAAAATGTCCTTCCGGCGGACCATCACTATTAAAGCGTTCCAGGTTTTCTTTTATAAAATCATCTATAGTCTTCATTTTGACTACTTTTTAAATAATCAACAAGCTTCTTTTTTGCCCTTGCCAGTTGTGATCTTGAGGTTGATTCACTGATCTGCAGTATCGATGCAATCTCCTCATGATCAAAACCCTCAAAAAGCGACAATGTAAGAACCACCCTGAACCCGTCAGGCAACTTCTTAACGGCTTCCCTGATTTTCTCCACCATTGCTGCATGATCGCTTTCAATGCCTGCATCATGGTCATCAGAGGTAGTCTGATTCACGAATTTCTCATTCAATTCCTCAAATCTGATCTTCCGGGCCCTCAGTAAATCAATGGACTTATTAATTACAATTCGTTTCAGCCATGACCCAAAGCTCATTTCACCCTTGTAGGTGCTGATCTTGGTAAAGGCTGCCAGAAAGGATTCCTGCATTATATCTTCTGCTTCAGCCTGATCATTCAGCATCCGGTAGCAGGTATTGTACATGGCCTTGTAATATAGCCGGTACAATTCTTTCTGAGCCAGCCGTTCTCCTTTAATGCACCGTTCAATCAGATCCTGGTGAACCAGGTATGCTTTATCCGGGATCATGTATTCAGTATTAATGACGTATCCATTTTCAGAACGCTGCATTTATTCCAAAAAAACTTAAGATATATTTTTTAAGGCCGCTTCGGTATGACAGGTTGGAACAACTGGAAACACTGAACTGCAATAAAGGAAGGCATTTCATTAAAATCAGGATGAATATAGAAAACCACGCCGCAACCCAGTTGAAGTGCATCCTTTGAAAGTATGTTGTTCCTGTGGTCTTTGGAATTCATCCAACCCTCGATAAAAGACTCACCAAGTGAAAGATAGGTATGCGGCCCGATCAGTGTACCTTCAGCTGTTTTACTGAATTTGCCCGGACCTCTCGTGTATACAGGGTCATTGGGCTGATATTGCAGCCCGAACCCCTGGATGATGTTCTCGGCCAGAAAAGGATTGGTTACGAGGCATAATTTTGCACGGTCATAGGGTGTTCTTTTGCTGGCATCTGTTTCATTAAAGTGACTGAAAAACCCTTCACGATTCATATCCGTGGCATGCATCAGCGCAGCCATTGCAAGTTCAGTTGAAAGAGAAAGCGGGTTGATTTTGTGAGCCACACGCGCTTCATTGGTAAGATGAAAAATGACGGCATTGATTCGTTTTAAATCCAATTGTTCAAAATCAACCGGTTGGTTAAACACCTTCGCTTTTCTGAAATTTTCGTAGTCATAACCTGTATAATAATCAACCTGTTGTGATCGCGCCTGGACAATTAAAAAAAAACAAATCACCGGAAACAAGAAATAATACCTAATTGTATAAAGCATGGCCGAAAAGGATATGCTATAAAAATACAAATTTGCTTTAAATTGATTGTATTTTTTATAGAGCTATAGACGCATTTTATAATATATTTAATCTCTGATTTCATAAAACCAATTGGTCATGACAATCAAAGCTGACATGCGGGTTTTTATGATTGCCATTTCTGAATATTGCACCTATTATACTGATGAACAACAAGCCACAAAATATTCTTATTGTTACAGCTTCGGCTGATGCATTCATTACCATCAGGGAGCATTTCTTTTTACAAGATGCTGATCTGATCGTAATTCAAGCCAACACCCTGTCAGACGCCAGGAAAATAATCGGGAGCTCCATAGTCAGTGCGGTTATCTCTGACTATTCTTTAGAAGACGGATTATGCGTTGATTTGTTACCTGTATTAAACAATGCGTCGCTGATTGTTCTTTTTGATGAAGGAAACGAAGATAAGTTTCTTCCTGTTCTTCTTGCCGGAGCTTTTTCCATTATGGTGAGGGACAAAAAGAATAATTATATTGATTCGTTGTACTTTTTCATAAAACGATCATTTGAAAAAACCATTCAGCAGACAGAGCTTACCCGCTACCGCGTGCAACTGGAAACCATTATTGAGGAGCGAACCACCGAACTCATTGAAATTTACGAAAAAATGCAGGAAAATGAAGCCAACTTCAGGAACATTTTCCAAAGTGCAGGTGAATGCATGATCATAACCGACACTGAAATAAAATTCATTGAGGCGAATGAGGCATTTTACAAGCAGTTCGATGTAACACAGGAATACATGTCATCAGTAGTGCTGATGGATTTTTTATTGCCCGAATATAAAACCCTTATTTTTGATGGACTCTCCCGGTTAAAGCAGGGGACGCCCACCGGATATCTTGAAATACAGGTCAGATCAATGAAGACTGGGAAAGTTCAGCCCTTTGAAGTGAACAGTGTTCCCATAGTTTTCAACCAAAAAGCAGCTATTCTAAGTATCATCCGCAACCTCACCGAACGCAAATTAATGGCCCGAAGGCTTTTTGAAACCATTATTCAAACCGAGGAGCAGGAACGGACAAGAATAGCCAGTGACCTTCATGATGAGATCGGCCCGTTGATATCAGCATTGAAAATTTTCACCACCTCATTTCTGGAATCAACTGAGGTTGAAAGAAAGGATCAGCTTGCCGGTCAGATTGGAAATATCGCCCGTGATCTGA
>CAYTNC010000148.1:0-6254 GCA_964438935.1 uncultured Bacteroidales bacterium | reverse complement strand
AAAACCACAAACGCTATGAGTGACAGATTATTTATTTTCGACACAACGCTTCGCGACGGGGAACAGGTTCCCGGATGCCAGTTAAACACAGTAGAAAAAATTGAAGTGGCAAAAGCCCTTGAAGCACTAGGTGTCGATGTCCTCGAGGCAGGTTTCCCCATTTCCAGTCCGGGCGATTTTCATTCGGTTGAAGAAATCTCCAAAGCCATTAGCAAACCCGTGATCTGCGCGCTCACCCGCGCTGTTGAAAAAGACATTGACGTAGCGGCAGACGCCCTTAAGTATGCCAAGCGCAAGCGCATTCACACCGGCATCGGCACTTCGCCCTACCACATTAAATATAAATTCAATGCCACTCCCGAGGAAATCATTGAAAGAGCCGTGGCTGCTGTAAAGTATGCCAAAAAATACGTGGAAGATATTGAATTCTATGCCGAAGATGCCGGACGCAGCGAAAATGAATACCTGGCCCGGGTCATCGAAGCAGTCATTAAGGCAGGTGCCACCGTGGTCAACATCCCCGACACTACCGGTTACTGCCTTCCCGAAGAATATGGTCAGAAGATCAAATACCTCATGGAAAACGTCAAAGGCATCCATAAAGCCATCATCTCCACCCATTGTCACAACGACCTGGGCATGGCTACCGCCAATTCAGTAAACGGAGTGATCAACGGCGCCCGCCAGGTTGAAGTTACCATTAACGGAATCGGTGAAAGAGCCGGCAATACATCGCTCGAGGAAGTGGTGATGATAATGAAAAGCCGCAAACACCTGGGTATTGAAACCGGCATTGTAACAGAAAACATTTACAAAACAAGCCGCATGGTTTCCTCTCTCATGAACATGCCCGTGCAGCCTAACAAGGCCATTGTAGGCCGCAATGCATTCGCTCATTCATCGGGAATTCACCAGGATGGCGTGCTGAAAAACAGGGAAAACTACGAAATTATCGACCCTGTTGAAGTGGGTATCGGCGAATCCATCATCGCACTTACCGCGCGCAGTGGCCGGGCCGCCCTCAAACACCGCCTGCAGAACCTGGGTTACCGCATAGAGGGTGAGGCCCTTGAGCAGATTTATGAAAAATTCCTCGAAGTAGCCGACCGCAAAAAAGAAGTCAAGGATGAAGACCTGGAACTCCTGGTGGGCAACGAACAGGCTTTCGACGGCAAAGCCATCAAACTGGTGCATCTTCAGATCATCGGCGGTAAATCAACCATCCCCATGGCTGCCGTTACACTGAATATCAACGGCGAACTTTTCACCGCTACTGAAGGCGGTAACGGCCCTGTTGACGCCGCTTTTAAAGCCATCCGCAGCATCGTGCGGCACAACATCCGGCTCGAGGAATTCCTCGTTCAGGCCATCACACGCGGAAGCGACGATATCGGCAAGGTTCACATCCAAATCGAAAACCGGAATAAGTATTATTATGGCTTTGCGGGCCATACCGACATCCTCACTGCTTCGGTTGAAGCCTTTATCAATGCCATCAACAAAATTGTTTAACCTGTAAATCATACTCAATTGGGAAATACATTATTTGACAAAGTTTGGGACGCTCATGTGGTCACAGAAATTAAAGACGGCCCCAGTGTATTGTATATCGACAGGCACCTGATCCACGAGGTAACCAGTCCGCAGGCATTCGCCGGACTTGATAAACGAGGGCTTAAAGTATTCCGCCCCGATCAGACCCTCGCCACCCCCGATCACAATGTGCCAACCGTGAACCAGCACCTGACCATTCACGATATCCTTTCGAGAAACCAGGTCGACAAGCTCACCGAAAATACCGGTAAACACGGAATACGCCTCTATGGGCTCAACAACCCCAACCAGGGCATCGTGCATGTGATCGGCCCCGAAATGGGCTTCACCCAACCCGGAATGACCATAGTTTGCGGCGACAGCCACACCTCAACCCACGGAGCCTTTGGCTGCATTGCCTTCGGTATCGGCACCAGCGAAGTCGAAATGGTTTTGGCAACCCAGTGCGTCCTGCAGCCCAAACCAAAAAAAATGCGGATCACCGTCGATGGCAAACTCGGCAAAGGAGTAACTGCTAAAGACATCATCCTCTACATCATCTCAAAAATATCTGCCAGCGGCGGCACCGGCTATTTCATTGAATACGCCGGGTCAGCCATTCGCTCACTGAGCATGGAGGGCCGCATGACAATCTGTAACATGAGCATTGAAATGGGCGCCCGTGGCGGCCTTATTGCCCCCGATGAGGTCACTTTCGAATACCTGCGCAACAGGGAATTTGCCCCCAAAGGCGAGGAATGGAACAAAAAGGTGGCCTCGTGGAAAAACCTGGTTACCGACCCCGATGCTGCCTTTGATTATGAACTCAATTACCAGGCTGCCGATATCGAACCCATGATCACCTATGGCACCAACCCCGGCATGGGCGTAGGCATTACCGGCCGCATACCCGACCTGAACGAGATCCCCGAAAGCAACAGGCTCACCTTTGAAAATGCCATGCAATACATGGGTTACGAAAAAGCCACACCCATGATCGGAAAACCCGTTGATTACGTTTTTGTGGGCAGCTGTACCAACGGCCGCATCGAAGACCTCCGTGCCTTCGCCGCATTCATCAAAGGCAAAAAGAAAGCCGCCGGCGTAACCGCATGGATCGTTCCCGGCTCCAAACAGGTTGAAAAACAAGCACTGGCCGAAGGTATCGACAAAATTCTGGCCGATGCCGGATTCGAACTCCGCCAACCCGGATGCTCGGCTTGCCTGGCTATGAACGACGACAAAATTCCCGAAGGAAAATACGCCGTTTCAACCTCAAACCGCAACTTCGAAGGCCGCCAGGGACCAGGCGCACGAACCTTGCTGGCCAGCCCGCTTACTGCAGCTGCAGCAGCACTCACCGGCAAAATTACTGATCCAAGGGATTTTCTTTAATTCCGTACGGGCGGACCCGCGTGTCCGCCCCGGGCAGACACATGGGCCTGCCCCAACAACAAACATTATACAATAAAAATCATGACAGAAAAATTCACCACCTTAACCTCATCCTGCGTTCCGCTTCCAATAGAAAACGTGGATACCGACCAGATCATCCCGGCCAGATTTTTGAAAGCCACAACCCGTACCGGTTTTGGAGAAAACCTGTTCCGCGATTGGCGCTATGATAAAAACAACCGGCCCAAACCCGATTTTGCACTCAACAACCCACTGTGGTCGGGCCAAATCCTTGTCGCCGGCCGCAATTTCGGCAGCGGCTCAAGTCGCGAACACGCCGCCTGGGCCATTTTCGATTACGGCTTCCGCGTTGTGATCTCCAGCTTCTTTGCCGATATCTTTAAAAACAACGCGCTCAACAACGGCCTGCTTCCGGTTCAGGTTACCGAAGAATTCCTGAATACGGTTCTTGCTGAAGTGCACAAAGACCCGCAAACCAAACTGGAGATAAACCTCGAAAAACAAGAGGTTACCCTGCTGGCAACCGGACAAAAAGCGCATTTCGACATCAACAACTATAAGAAAACCTGCCTGCTGAACGGGTACGACGACATCGACTACCTGCTGAGCATCAAGGATCGGATTGTGGAGTTTGAGGAAAAGCTGTAAGAGCCGGAAAGCGGCAGCAGCAGGAGCAGCAGCAGCAGAGTAGCTGTCATTGCGAGCGGAATGAAATGGAGCGTGGCAATCTGTCTCGAAGCGGAGTTCACCGAAGTTAATCTAAGATATGTAGATACTAAAAATAGATTGCTTCGGTCGTCGTGCCTTCTCCCTCGCAATGACGCATTTCTGTCTTGGCTCTTGGTTCTTGACTCTTGGCTCTTGGCTCTTGGTTCTTGGTTCTAATATTACTACTATGAAGATAACCATAATGGATACAACACTCCGGGACGGTGAACAAACCTCCGGAGTTTCATTCACCGACGAGGAAAAGTTAAGCATGGCCAAACTCCTGCTCGACGACCTGAAAGTTGACCGCATTGAAATTGCCTCGGCACGGGTTTCGGAAGGCGAATATGCTGCCGTGAAAAAAATTTCCGACTGGGCGGCCCGCCTCAATTATACCGACCGTATTGAAGTACTCGGCTTTGTTGATGGCGATGTTTCCATTAACTGGATCCGCCAGGCCGGCTGTAAGGTGCTGAACCTGCTCACCAAGGGATCGCTGAAACATGTTACCGAGCAACTCAAAAAAACACCACAGGAACATGCCGGTGACATCCGCCAGGTGATTCAGAATGCAACCGAACAGGGACTCCGGGTAAACGTGTACCTCGAAGACTGGTCTAACGGTATGCGCCATTCCCAGGATTACGTATTCTTTATGATCGATACACTGAAAGAGTTACCCGTTGACCGCATCATGCTGCCCGACACGCTGGGGATCCTGAACCCTGTGGAAACATACGATTTCTGTAAAACGATCATCGACCGCTACCCGGGTATGCGTTTCGACTTTCACGCACACAACGATTATGACCTCGCTGCTGCCAACGTGTATTCCGCCATCAGGGCCGGAATCAACTGTGTTCATACCACCATCAACGGCCTGGGCGAAAGAGCCGGCAATGTACCCCTGTCCAGCGTGGTGGCCATTGTAAAAGACCATTTTCATTACGACATGTCAGTTCGGGAATCCAGGATTTCCATTGTCAGCACATTGGTTGAATCCTTCTCCGGAATCCGCATACCCCCCAACAAACCTGTAATAGGCGAAAACGTGTTCACCCAAACCAGCGGCATTCATGCCGACGGCGACCAGAAAAACCAGCTTTACTATAACGACCTGCTTCCCGAACGCTTCGGCCGGAAACGACTCTATGCCCTGGGCAAAACCTCCGGAAAGGCCAACATCCGTAAGAACCTCGAAGAAATGGGCATCGACCTCGATTATGCCTCCATGCGCAAGGTTACCGAACGAATCATTGAGCTGGGCGACAAAAAAGAAGCCGTTACCCAGGAAGACCTGCCCTACATCATATCCGACGTGTTGCGCAACAAGTCGGTGGATGACCGCATCAAAATCCTGAACTTCTCCCTGTCAACCGCCAACGAACTCAAACCGGTTGCCAGCCTGAAAATAAAAATAGGCGATGAAATTTTTGAAGAAACATCCAGCGGCGACGGACAATACGATGCCTTCATGAAAGCCCTCCGGAAAATATACAGCCGGCTCGAAAAATCACTCCCTGTGCTGCTCGATTACTCCGTGTCCATCCCCCCCGGAGGAAAAACCGATGCCCTGGTGCAAACAGTAATCTCGTGGCGCATGGGACGCGATTTTAAAACCAGGGCCCTCGACTCCGACCAAACTGTGGCAGCCATCAAAGCCACCATCAAAATGCTCAACATCATCGAAAACAACAACAATTTATAATTCCTAATTCAAAATTTAACATGAAATCATACAACATCGCAGTATTACCGGGCGACGGAACAGGTCCCGAAGTGGTCAGAGAAGGTATTAAAGTAATGAATGCCGCTGCCGCAAAATTTGGCTTTAAGCTGAATTACCAGAATTTTGATTTCGGTGGCGAACGCTACCTGCGTACCGGCGAAACCCTTCCCGACTCGGCTATCAGCGAACTCAAAAAGTTCAACTCCATCTTCCTGGGCGCCATTGGCCACCCCGATGTAAAACCCGGCATCCTCGAAGTGGGCATCCTGCTGAAAAGCCGCTTTGCACTCGACCAGTACATCAACCTGCGCCCGGTGAAACTTTATCCCGGTGTTGAAACACCATTGAAAGACAAGGGCCCCGCTGATATCGACTTCGTGGTGATTCGTGAAAACTCAGGTGGTATCTACACCAGCGTTGGCGGTGCTGTTCAGGTTGGCACACCTTACGAAATTGCCACCCAGGTGATGGTTTATTCCCGGCCTGTTGTCGACCGCTGCATGCGCTACGCCTATGAATATACCCGCAAACGCAACAGACGGAAACTGCTTACCCTGGTTCACAAATGCAACGTGCTTACCTATGCAGGCGACCTCTGGGTGCGCTCACACAAGGAAATGGGCGATGCCGAATTCCCCGATGTAAAACAGGATTACAACCACGTTGATGCCTGCAACATGTGGTTCGTAAAATCACCCGAATTCTACGATGTCATCGTTACCGAAAACCTCTTCGGCGATATCATCACCGACCTGGGCGCTATGATCCAGGGAGGACTTGGAATTGCTGCCGGCGGAAACATCAACCCCAACGGCGTTTCCATGTTTGAACCCATGGGTGGTTCTGCTCCCAAATATACCGGCAAAAA
>CAYTNC010000147.1:0-6307 GCA_964438935.1 uncultured Bacteroidales bacterium | reverse complement strand
TGTAGCCGCCACTGTATCTGCCGGACTGGCTAAGGGTAAAACAATCAGCGAGGGCATTGAAGAAATGGACAAGATAGCCGACAAGGTGCTCGACGATACATTCCGTACTGCGCTGGCCGGTGATTCCAAAGATTTCCAGGAGAGTTCCTCAAGCCTTATGTTTGCCTTCGGTCTGGCACTCGTTCTTATTTTCCTGGTACTGGCAGCCCAGTTCGAAAGTTTTAAGGATCCCATCATCGTGATGATGACCGTTCCTCTTGCCCTTACCGGCGCACTGATCTTTATGTGGTATTTTAACATTACCATGAACATCTTCAGTCAGATAGGCATTATCATGCTGATCGGGCTGGTTTCAAAAAACGGTATTCTCATTGTGGAATTTGCCAACCAACGCAAAGAAGCCGGTTTGTCAAAGGGCGATGCCATACGATATGCAGCTGCAGCCCGTTTCAGACCAATTCTCATGACCAGCCTGGCTACCATTTTTGGTATTCTGCCACTGGCACTCGGACTGGGTGAGGGAGCCCAGAGCCGCGTATCCATGGGAGTTGCCGTAGTAGGGGGGATGACGTTATCCACATTCCTTACACTTTATGTAGTTCCGGCAATTTATCAGTTAATCTCTTCAGAAACGAACAAGAACAATGATGATAAGTAAGAAATTTTTCCTGCTGATGTGGATTTCAGTAACAGGTTATGCTGTTTCCGCGCAGGAAGTATATGATCTGAATCGTTGCATTACCACAGGCCTGGAAAATAACTTTGCCATCCGGATTGCCCGCAGCAATGCAGAAATTGCCGCAAATAACAGAACCCCCGGAAACGCGGGCTTTCTACCTTCTGTTGACCTTACCGGCCGCTATGGCGGAACCATGAACAATACTTCTCAAACCTTTTTCTCAGGCAGAGATACTTCTATCAATGGTGTGCACAATACTACTTCCACCGCTGGTGTTGCCCTGGGTTGGGATATTTTCAGGGGTTTCAGTGCGCAAACCACCTGGAAAAAACTGAATGAACTGAAACTTACCGGAGAGTTAAACTCCCGTATGGCCATTGAGGATTTTGTGGCTGATATGGCATCGGAGTATAACTATTATATTCAACAATTGCAGCTTTATCACAACCTGGCCTATGCCGTATCGCTTTCACGTGAACGGGTTCGCATTGATCAGGAACGATACCTGCTGGGTGCTGCGTCAAAGCTTCAGTTGCTCCAGTCGCAGGTTTACCTGAATTCCGACAGCTCGCGTTATGCCCGGCAACTTGAAGTATTGCGGGCCTCACAGGTGCGTATTAACCGACTTATGGCTTCAGGTGACCTGGGCCGGCATCTTGTGCTCAAAGATTCAGCCATACACATTCATACCGCGCTGGTTTATGATTCACTGCATGCGGCCACCCTTAAGGAGAATACCAGTTTGCTGATTGCCCGGAAAAACCAGACGGTTTCGGAATACGATTACAAAATCATTGCTTCCCGCACCTATCCGTATCTGAGCCTATCAACAGGTTATAATTTCAATTATTACAACTACGAATCCGGATCATTAAAGAATCAGCAGGTTGACGGACTCAATTACGGTTTGACCCTGGGAGTAAACCTGTTCGATGGCCTCAATCAACGCCGTGAAAAGGCCAATGCCCGAATAGCCATTGACAATCGCACACTGCAATACGAACAGATTGCCCAGCAGGTTGAAGCCGACCTCATTACCATTTATTATGCCTACCAGAACAATTTGATGCTGCTGCAACTCGAAAATCAGAACCTGAAAACCGCGCAGGAAAACCTGGAAATAGCACTCGAAAGGTATAAACTGGGAAGTCTGTCGGGCCTTGAATTGCGTGAGGTGCAACAAAGCCTGCTTGAGGCAGAAGAACGCCTGCTTTCAATTCAATACCAGACCAAACTGGCTGAGATCTCGCTTTTACAAATCTCCGGTCGGGTCATGGAATACCTTTAAGCTGGTTGCTGTTGGCCATTGGCCATTAGCTCTTGGCTCTACTATCGTTGGTGTTTTTCCAAAAACTTCGAAGCCTGCCTGCCGGCTAGGCAGGTTCTTAAATCGATGTTCAGTGTTCAGTGTTCGGTGCCTGTCTGCCGCTGAAACTAGTCTTGTTTCTTGGCTCTTGGCTCTTGGTTCTTGGTTCTATTAAGCAAAGATCATCCTGAATAATAGAAATAAAACTCCTGAAAAAAGGATGGTCACCGGGAGTGTTACAAGCCAGGCAATACCAATAGCTGCTACAGTTTTCTTTTGAAGGTTCTTGGTGCCGTTTTCAGCTACCATGGTTCCGGCAACACCCGATGAAAGCACATGCGTAGTACTTACCGGCATTCCAAACCAACTTGAGATGGAAATAGTGGTGGCCGCAATGAGTTCAGCACTGGCCCCCTGTGCATAGGTAAGGTGGCTCTTGCCAATTTTTTCACCAATGGTAACCACGATACGCTTCCAACCCACCATGGTTCCAAGACCCAGGGATATGGCAATAGCCAGGATCACCCACAGCGGAGCATATTCGGTATAAGTTTTCAACTCCTTCAATTGCACCCTGTAATCATTGATCCATTTTGCATTTACAGATGGAATGGGCCTCTCGGCAAATTTCTTGATCAGAGCGTCTGACTTCTTGGAAACAATCAGTATATCACGGCGTGCATCAAGACTCGTCTTTTTCGAAATACCGGAAAACGAAGTCAAACCATTCAATGATTGGGAAAGTGAATCCATACATTCGGTAATTACTCCGAATTGTTCCTGGTCACTTAGGGAGAGTTGTCTGGTATCTACCTGGGTCAGCAGATTGTTCATGGTAACAACATTGCGATGCAGGGCTATAGGATCCTTGGTATGGTCAATAGCAAATTTTACAGGCACAATCGCAATCAGAATGATCATGATGAGGCCAACACCCTTCTGACCGTCGTTGGATCCATGTGAAAAACTCACAAAGGTACAGGTAAGAACCAGAACAGAGCGGATCCACATGGGCGGAGCCTTCTTTGCCGGGGGCTCCTTAAAGATCACTTTGTTTTTAACAATTCTCTTCAGCAGAAACATCAGGAACATGGCCATAAAAAAGCCGATCATCGGAGAAATGAGCAGTGATAGTCCTACATCTTTCACCTTACCCCAATTGAGTGCTATGTCATGACTTCCCGGCAATAGCATGTAAGCAATACCTACCCCAAAAATTGAACCCAGTAAGGTATGGGAACTTGAGCAAGGAATCCCCAGGTACCAGGTGCCCAAATTCCACAGGATGGCAGTAAAAATAAGCGCCAGAATCATGGAGATATTGTGGTAAATGCTGGCATCTGTAAGTGCTTCCAGGGGAAGCAGATTGATAATGCCAATGGCAACAGCAATTCCACCTACGTATACTCCGATAAAATTCCAGATCCCCGACCAGATTACAGCAATACGCGGTTTCAGCGAGTGGGTATAAATGACCGTGGCCACTGCATTGGCTGTGTCATGAAAACCATTAATAAATTCAAAGGTAAGTGCTGCAAAAATGCAGAAAATTAAAAGAAGCGTCAGCGAAAGATCTAGACCAAACATGCTTAAAAATTTTCTCAAAGATAAAAGTTTAGCAAAATTGTTAATTTTATTTGGGCAACTATTTGCATAATTAACTTGAAATAACTTAATTTTCCATCGATATAAAGGCTTTAGGGAGGTTTACTTAAAAATACGAGAGGATGTATACCAATTTTGAAAAAAAGATCTACGGCAAATCGAAATTAAGATCAAAAATGCGCGATGTCAGAAACATACTGCTTGCACTGCTGGGATTGTTTCTCATTATCATCTCCTTTACCCTTGTCATCGACGTAAACAATGCCATTGGTGAGGGTATGAAGAATATCAGGTATGGCTTGTTTGCACTAGGTCTGGTGGTCAGTGGTTCTGCCGTGCTGATTGCGCTGCTGCACAAATCCAAAAAGTGAGCTGGGTTATGGTTTCGGTGAGGCAGACCAGCCGCAATCCCGATAGCCGTATAAGCAGTTGTGAGTAATCGTTGCCAGGAGTATGAAAAATTATAAAAAAGCGACCCTTATTGTCATTCAGGGATTCATTGCATTAGGTCTCCTGGTAAGCTTTACAATTGAGAAAGCAGGACGTTCTGCTTTTTATCATGCCGGAAGGTCCATTGCCGATTCGAGCTTATCCTTGATTGCTCTGAGTGATTACTGGGATATGCATTACGACTATGGCTATAACCTGGATGTGTTATCGGAACACAATCACAATCCACTTCAACCCATCCGGTCCATTTCGGTGTACCGGGTTGGTTCGGAAGACCAGGGAACAATGCTGCAGGATTCCATGCTCCTCAATAAGGAAGGAAAGCCTGTTTTAAGAATATCACCCCAGGGATCGGGCCCTTCCTATACCTGTTTCTACTATGATGACCGGGGTAACCGTTACCTGGATATCATGATTTACAGCAATAAGTATGATACGGTTTATACCTTGCGCCAATTCGACCGGTACCATCATGCTCAGAAAACCATACAATACAACATTACCCGGAAGGAATTGCAATACCTGACCGTAATAGAATTGACTCGCATGTCGGATTCGTTGGTGCAGATGAAGTTAGAGCGGTTTGACTCCGATATAGATCACAAAATAGTACTTCCTTTCGAGGGTAGGGATATGCAGATTAGAAAAGCCGGAGATACCTTATTGAGCGTTCAGACCCGCAGAACGGTTTATTCCGATACCAGCTACAATTCAACATACGAGGAATTGTTCAGGATTGAAAACAACAGGCTTTACTACAATAAATTGCAGTGCCAGACCTTGTTTAATCAGCACGGCGACTGGATTGAGAAGAAAAGTACCCATTTTAATCTGCACCGCAAATTTTCATACTACAGTGCCGATGAGCCTGAAATCACAGGTGGCCTGGCTGTGAATGCATCCGTTGTTGAATTCCTGTATTCGCAGATGGATTCGTTGCCCGCCCTGGCCTGGAAGAATTACCACGAGGATCGGGATTTGCTGCAGGCCAGGAAGCAGCTGTATGAGGAAGGGGCCTATGGCGACAGCATTGCCCTGACTGAAGGTTACAGCATCGAAGAATTCCTTCCCCCTTTGTGGTACACCGTGAGCATGGGCTCGGGCTATATTAAGGGATTTGACAGCCTCTGTTATGCTGTTGGTTATAATACCCCGGTAACGGGCGGCAGTGATGACAACCTGAGGTGCCTTGCCATTTATGAACAACGAAACGGGATATTCAGGCTTATTAAACAGTCTTTCGGAGCCCTGGATCCCTTTTATGATTATGACGACGACCTGTTGTTCGATGGCTTTGAAGAAACCAATTACAACATAGGCATAGAGGATGGCAACATCATTGTTAATTATGAATATATGCGGGGCGAATCCTCTGATAAATACGCATATGATGATGGGAACTGGGTGCTGGTATACTATTCATCGGGACATCGCACCTGCTGCCAGGCTGAGTTTAGTTCTTATGATTACCAGACTAAAACGTACTCCTATTCCTTGTTCAACATGTCTGATGAGGAGGAAGAAGAGAACAGCGATTTTCCCGGCGATACCACAATAACAGAAATTCAGGACAGACCGGTTATCTTCATGGATGATATGAACGGGAGTTCTCCTGAATTCTACGATTCTTCGAGCGATGAAGATGAATGAAACCAGGGTTGAGCGCTAGGGCTGGTCTTACATTATACTTCCGATACCCCCGGCACAATCATTCAACTATCCGTGAGGCACAGCGATCGGAGCAGATTACTGGCAGCTTTTACCGAGGTAATCGGTTCACAGGTTAACGTAAGTTTGTTATTCCCTTCTTTCATGCGGAAACGTGCAGGTTGCTTCTGCACAAATCCGAGAATGTTGGTGAATGCTTTTGATTTGTAATAGGCCGATTCCTGATTGGAAACGAAGTAACCAATCAACTTTCCGCTTTTCATAACCACCTTTTCAAATCCCAGCCTGTTTGCCAGCCACCGTAGCCGCACCACTTCAAGCAATTCATTGCTGGCGCCGGGCAGGGGGCCAAACCGGTCAACCAGGCTGCTTTCGAATTTCAACAGGTCTTCCTCTGTCTGTACCTGGTCAAGCTCCCGATACAGGCTCATTCTTTCAGTCACGTTTGCTATATAGTTGTCTGGAAACAGCAATTCCATGTCGGTGTCAATCTGGCAATCCTCAACGTATTTTTTTTCTTCTTCAGGCTGTTCCTTTTCCGTTGATGCAAAAACTTCCTTGTATTCGGTTTCCTTCAGTTCACTGATGGCTTCGTTCAG
>CAYTNC010000146.1:0-6322 GCA_964438935.1 uncultured Bacteroidales bacterium | reverse complement strand
TTTTCCTCAAACGCACATCTTTCGGCCAGTTCTATCAAATCTTTGTTCACACCGATTATCTTGCGGTTGTATTCCTTCCAATAGGTAATCCATTGTGAATCTTCCTCTTCAAGATTGGCCAGGAATTGCTTTCCCATAAACCTGCTACCGATTAGTTCCGTAAATTCTTCCCCGCTTTTGAGCGATTCAAACTTATTCAGGTTGCTGATCAGTTCATTACGCAAAACAATAATCAGGCGCGAATTATACTTGGTACCTCCGAAATAGTCGTAAGTTTTATTGGCTTCTTCAAAACAGGGCTGAAAAATGTAGAAAACTGAACTGTCCAGGTATTTTGATTCTTCATCACAACGATTATAATTGTCATTGTCGCCTGTTGTGTTGAATTCCACAAAGTTCAGTAAATCCGCATCATACAATTCAATTTGCATAGGGCTATATTATTGACGACAATCGGTTCTAAAAGTATTAAATCAATTCCACAATTCAAAATAATTGTCACACCGGCCAATATTTTCACTATTTTTAGCCCTTTCACTGAATAAAAACAGATGATGGATTCAGAACAATTCCGTAAGGAGGCACACCGGTTTGTTGATTGGATTGCTGACTATTTTAACGAGATTGAAAAATATCCTGTTAAGGCTTCATGTAAACCCGGATCAATTTTTTCGCAAATTCCGGATGCGCCTCCGGATCATCCGGAAAGCATGCAGCAGATTTTCAGCGATTTTGAAAAAGTCATCATGCCCGGGATGACTCATTGGCAAAACCCAAGTTTCTTTGCTTATTTTCCGTCCAACAACAGTTTTCCTTCCATTCTGGCTGAATTTCTTTCCTCGGCTATAGGAGCCCAGTGCATGAAGTGGGAAACCTCTCCGGCCGCATCAGAACTGGAAGAGGCAGTTATGAACTGGTTAAAAAACATGACCGGTTTGCCTGGTCATTTCGAGGGTGTTATTCAGGATTCAGCATCCACTTCCACCCTATGTGCCATTCTCACAGCCAGAGAACGGGCAACCGCCTTCCGGGTTAACCAGGACGGCATGATGGAACAGCCCGTAATGCGGGTTTATTGCTCATCGGAGGCTCATTCATCTGTTGAAAAAGCAGTAAAAATTGCCGGTATGGGCAAGAACAACCTGGTAAAAATAGGGCTCGATGAGAACTTCAGTATGAAGCCTGAGCAGCTTGAAAAAGCCATAATTACTGATATTCAAAAAGGTTTGAAGCCTGTTTGTGTGGTTGCCGCTTTGGGAACTACCGGATCAACAGCTGTGGATCCTTTGCCCGAAATTGCAGCAATATGCAAAAAATACGATATCTGGCTTCATGTTGATGCAGCATATGCCGGTTCGGCTCTGATTTTGCCCGAGTACCGCCGGATGATCAAGGGCGTAGAGCAGGCCGACAGCTTTGTATTTAATCCGCATAAATGGCTGTTTACCAATTTTGATTGTTCGGCTTATTTTGTTAAAGACAGTGAATCCCTGATCAACACGTTCAAGCTTGTACCCGAGTACCTTAAAACGCAGATTCCTGAGCATGTAAATGATTATTCCAACTGGGGTATTCAATTGGGAAGAAGATTCAGGGCACTGAAGCTCTGGTTTGTTATCCGTTCGTTTGGTGTGAAGGGACTCCAGGAAAAACTGCGGTTTCAGATGGACCTGGCTGCGCAATTAAAATCGTGGATTGAAGTACGAAATGATTTTGAAATACTGGCACCGGTAAACTTTAATCTGGTTTGCTTCAGGTATCACCCCCCTGATATTGATGACACCCTGGAGCTGAACAGGATCAATGAAAACCTGATGCTTGCAGTTAACGGCACAGGCAGCATTTACATAAGCCACACCAAGCTCAATGGAAATTTCTCGTTGCGCATGGTAACAGCCCAAACCCATGTTGAATTAAGGCATATCAGGGATGCCTGGAATCTTATTCTCGAAAAAAGCCGCGAAATCACCGGTTAGTTATACTCCCGATGCATGAAAGAACCTTTAAAAAACATAGAAGCACTCTATTCAAAGTGGTCCGGATCTGCTGCCGGAATTATTAAACCATTGCCGGAATCAGGTTCGTACCGCCGGTATTTCAGGATTACTTCAGGCCATAGTAATTTGTTGGGTGTTTATAACAATGATAACCGCGAAAATCAGGCCTTTATTTACCTTAACCAGCAGTTGTTAAAAACCGGGAACAAGGTTCCGGAAGTTATTGCAGTCGATCTGGAAAATCATGTTTATCTTGAGCAGGATCTTGGAGATGTCACTCTTTTCGAGCACCTGGCCAACCTCAGAAAAAATTCCGGCCGCGATGGTGAAGTTATTGAAGTTTACAAAAAGGTAATTGATGCCATGCCCGGCTTACAGGTTCATGCAGCTGCCGGACTGGATTACAGCCGGTGCTATCCGCGTGCTGAGTTCGATGTGCAGAGCATGATGTGGGATATGAATTACTTCAAGTACTGCCTGCTGAAACCCTTGAAAATCGGTTTTTACGAGCAGGATCTGGAAGATGACTTTGTGAAAATTGCCGAATGGCTGATTGGAGCCGAGCGAAATTCATTTATGTTCCGGGATTTTCAATCGAGGAATATCATGATCCATAATGACCAGCTGTACTTTATAGATTTCCAGGGCGGCCGGAAAGGCCCGTTACAATATGACCTGGCTTCTTTGCTTTTTGAGGCAAAAACCCGTTTATCCGGTTCTGTCCGCAGTGAATTGCTGGACTATTATGTGAAAGTATTTTCCACATCATTTTCGTGGTTTCGTCCCGAAGAATTTCTGAGTTACTTTTATGGCTTTGTATACCTGCGACTGATGCAGGCCATGGGAGCTTACGGATTCAGGGGTTACATAGAACGGAAACCCCTGTTTTTGCAAAGCCTTCCTTATGCCATTGAAACATTGGCATGGCTCAAAAAAAATCATCCGCTTCCGCTGCAACTTGCCAGTTTGCCTGAAGTGTTTGATAAATTGATCAGCCTGCCCCGCTCCAGACAGTTGGAGTTGCAGCAGGATTTGCTGACGGTAAGTGTAAACAGTTTTGCATACAAGGAAGGTATTCCCCAGGATGTATCGGGTAACGGCGGTGGCTTTGTTTTTGATTGCAGATGCCTGGATAACCCGGGCAGGCACGAAGCATACAGGGAACTCACAGGCCGTGATCAGAAAGTAGTTGAATTCCTGTCGGAAAAACCCGATGTACAGCAATTCATAACCAATTGTTTTTCAATGGCCGAACAGGCTGTTGAAGCCTATCAAAAACGTGGGTTCACGCACCTGATGATTTCATTCGGATGCACTGGAGGACAACACCGGTCGGTTTACATGGCAGAAAAACTTGCAGGGCATTTGAAAGCCAAATATGCCCTCCATGTTGTTCTATACCACCAGGAGCTTGAAAAGCGGTAACACTGAAAGCGTATGCAGATGAAACTACCTGATTTGACTTGCACTTTATGAAAGCCATGATACTTGCTGCCGGGAAAGGCACACGCATGCGTCCGCTGACAGATAAGATGCCCAAAGCATTAATACCGGTGCAGGGCGTGGCACTTCTTGAACATACCATCCGCTACCTGAAATATTATGGTATTACGGAAATCATTATCAATATTCACCATCATGCCGGACAGATCATTGACTTCATTAAAAAAAACAACTCATTTGATATCCGTATTGAGTTTTCCGATGAAACCGATGAGCTGCTCGACACAGGAGGCGGCTTGTATAAGGCGCGCTGGTTTTTCGACAAAACCGAACCCTTCATACTAACCTCCTCTGATGTGATCACCGACCTGGATCTGAACGATTTGGCCAGTTTTCATAAGAAGAATAACCCGCTTGTCACCCTGGCTGTCAAGCACAGAAATTCTTCGCGCGATTTTCTGTTTGATCAGCAGTATCATTTGTGCGGTTGGCACAACAATGTAACTGGCGAAACAAAACTGATCCGGGAAGTTGCCAATCCGGTCAAAATCGGTTTCAGTACCATTCATTGCATCAGTCCCTCCATTTTCGGGTTGATTACCGAACGCGGGTGCTTTTCCATAGTGGATTCCTATTTAAGACTGGCCGTTGCTCATACGATCATGGGATTTGAGCACGATCAATCGCAGTGGATTGAATGCGGCAGGATTGAAAACTACCCGCTTCTCAATAAAGAACCTGAAATAAGGACAATATATAACAAGTACCAGGTTTAACTTCGGAGCTGGTGCTGCATCTTCAGTATATGCAAGGTTGCGCCAGTGTGAACTTCCCTGTTAAAATGAAACCAATACCCATACTTTACGTAACCTAGCCAAAACAAAACTGTGAATCAGAGGGCAAAGTTCATAGACTGCAAAGGGAAACCTATATATTACGTAGATTACTCCAACATCAAAACCAGTGAGGAATTCCTGGCCATAATCAAATCAACCAATGCATTTCGCGAAAAAGTGAAACGCGATGGCATGAAGGATTTGCTTATGCTGGTAAACATTTCCGGAAGTTTTGTATACGGAGATGTACTCGCGGAAATTAAAGAAGCTGCATCGCTTACTAAAGAGCTCATCGCCAAAGAAGCAATTGTTGGCATCACAGGCAGTAAAAAAATTCTTCTGAAAATTTTGCAGTCATTTTCCAAAATGGATTTTAAAATATTCGACACCGAGGAAGAAGCCAAAGAATGGCTTGTTTCTTAACAATTACTTTTCATTACCACCTGTAAACAGGCTTTCCTGCTTGCGGCAAACCGAAGTCAGTCACCCACATACACTGCATTGATTGAACAAAGCCATTATCACAGGCATTATTCAATTAAAAAACTTTGACTATTAGTCATTAATGTATATTTTCGTAGTTTGAAATATGCTGATGATTTTCATAGTAAAGTAACTAAAGATGAGTGACTTGAATAGCTCTGTTCGTAATGAACAAATCAGTGATACGTCAAGTATTGCCGATAATACGGATCCTGTTGTCCTTCCGGCTGAAGAAAATGCCGATACCGAACGACCTGCAGAAGACCTGCATGAAGACGTGAACAAGGATTATAACGAATTTATCAAAAGTGCCGGTCCTGAAGAGCCTGTTAATATTGCGGCTTTAAGTAAAGAAGAGCTTATTTCGCTGTTGGGCGATTTGCTTCAGAATCGTCCGGTTGAAACCATCGTGAATGATGTAGAAAACATCAAGATCAATTACTACAAGAAGCATAAGGCGGAAATCGAGAGGAAAAGGAAGGCCTTTGTTGAGCAGGGAGGTGCATTGGAAGATTTTGTAGTTGAAGATGACCCCTATGAGCACGAGATCAAGGAACTCCTCAAAAATTATAAGGATCTTAAAGCAGAATACAATAAAGTTCAGGATGGGCACAAGCATGAAAGCCTGGAAGAAAAGTATAAAATCATTGAAGAGA
The DNA here is from genome assembly GCA_964438935.1 of uncultured Bacteroidales bacterium. Classification (GTDB taxonomy): domain Bacteria; phylum Bacteroidota; class Bacteroidia; order Bacteroidales; family UBA10428; genus UBA5072. The sequence goes on along the minus strand of CAYTNC010000146.1, from coordinate 907 downwards.
TCAAGGAGTTAATTACCAAAAAGGAATCGATCAACCGTACCTTTCAGGAATTCAAGGAACTGCAGAAAAGGTGGCGTGCTTTGGGGCCTGTTCCGCAACAAAACGCCAAAGATCTTTGGGAAACATACCACCATCATGTTGAAGCCTTTTATGACTACATCAGAATAAATCAGGAACTGCGTGATTTAGACCTGAAAAAGAACCTCGAGTCGAAAATAAATCTTTGCGAGAAAGCTGAAGAATTGCTATTGGAAACCAATGTTATTGAAGCGTTCAGAACCTTACAGGACCTTCACGAGCAATGGCGGGAAACCGGACCTGTGCCGGCTGAAATGCGGGTAGAAATATGGGACCGTTTCAAGGAAGCCACTTCCAAAATCAACAAGAAACACCAGGATCACTTTGTAGATCTGAAAAATGAACAAAAGACCAATCTTGACGCAAAAACTGCACTTTGTGAAAAGGCTGAGGAGTTGTGTAATATGGAAATCCAATCAAACAAAGACTGGACAGCCAGATCCAATGAATTGATTGAGCTGCAGAAAGTCTGGAAAACCATTGGTTTTGCTCCCAAAAAAGATAATGCGAAAATATACAAACGTTTTCGTGAGGCGTGTGATGCCTTTTTCAACCGGAAACGGGATTTTTACGGAGTGTTTAAGGAAGAACAAAACAACAACCTGCAGCTGAAAATCGACTTATGCGTTCAGGCAGAAGCGCTCAGCGAAAGCACCGAATGGAAGAAAACAACGGAAGAACTGATCTCATTGCAACAACGGTGGAAGGAGATAGGACCCATCCATCACAAGCAATCTGAAAAAGTATGGAAAAGGTTCCGCACTGCCTGCGATACTTTCTTTGAAAGAAAAACCAAGCATTTTTCAGAAGTTGATACATCTTTCGAAAG
>CAYTNC010000145.1:0-6332 GCA_964438935.1 uncultured Bacteroidales bacterium | reverse complement strand
ACAAAAATATCAGCTATTATAATGCTTCAGCTTTTGGCGAGCTAAAACTTGTTGGTGACCATGTTACCTCAGTGGCTTCACCGGAACTGCGGGAAACTTCAGATTTATCTGTCAGAAGCGATGGCAGAAAACTTCAGGTTGCTTATTCAAGTAATCAGCCTGAAGCTAAAGTTGTCATTCAGTTGTTTGATGTTTTTGGGCGACAGCTATTTACTGTAACCGAATATAAATCAGAGAGTAAAATCGAAATGGAATTTCCGGTTCCGCATTTATCAAAGGGTATCTATATTGTCAGGGTTACTGAAGAAGGCATCAGTAGCAATGAAAAGATCTATTTACGGTAATCCTTTGATTACGTGCCGGCTGAAACAACAGGTCAACAAACGTCAGGCAACCCTATTCATCAACAACTTCCGCAGCTTGCCTGGGTTCCGTGTTCCGCTTGCTTTTTCTGGTTGCTGAAGCCCTATTTGTTTTAAAATAACCGGCATTTTTAAGCCATTCATCCTGTGATTGTGTAAAGGACTCTTTTTTAGTATTCATTGAGGTGTCCTTCATTTCACATCCTTTTGAATTGCCTGATTCCATCTCGGAAACGGCAGGATCCACAGTTGCGACAGTTGTTGTAGAATCTTTTACTTGCCCTGTATACTGCATGCTGCCCTTGGGGAGCGATTCTTTTTTATCAGGGGTTTGAGCGGTTAAAACTAAAGGTAACATGAAGCACAGCATGACATAAAATACCAGTTTCCAGGTTTTTCTAAAACAAATCAGGGTTTTCATTTAAATAACGGTTTTTCGGATTAATAAGCTTAGGGCTCATCAAAACAATGCAAAAACCGCGCCAAACAATGGGTTAGCGTGAATATAAAATGTTAAAAAAACAAAAAATTCAGAGGCCGGCACGAAAGAATCGGCAGCAGCAGTGGCAGTGTCAGTTGCAGCAGAAAGTCACACTTCGACAGGCTCAGTGTGACTGGCGTTGTCATACAGAGCCTGTCGAAGTATGACGAGTAGCTGCAGTAGCAGCTGTTAGTCTTTCTTTTTAGGTGCGGCAGGTTTTTTACCGGTAGCCTCTTTCTTTGGCTTGTCTGCCGTTGATTTGGAGCCTGCTTTTTCGGCAGGTTTATTTTCTTTTTTGCCTTCAACCTTTGGTTTGGCCTTTGGTTTGGCAGGTTTACCTTCTTCTGAAGTTGTGGTAGCAGCATTTTCAGCAGGCTCAGCCACTTTTTCATCAAAGTTAAGCAGGTTAAGATCTTTCAGCGCATGATACCAGGCAACTAATTTCTTGATATCCGATACATAAACCCGGTCGCGGTCGTAGGCTGGTAGCACTTTTTCAAGGAACTTCTTCAATTCTTCGGGGGTGGACCTGGCATCAGGCACCTGAAACTCTGCGCCCAGATCATATATGCTTTTGAACACATCGTGAAGCGGAACCTCTTCGGCATCGGTAAAAATGGCAATATCAGCCAAAGAACTGACTTTCTGGGATGCACTCACAAAACTTCTCTTTTGATCAGCAAAAGACTCAACAATGATTCCATTGCGGCCTTGAGAGATAAACCTGAAAAGTCCACTTTGTCCGGAAACTGACATGATCTCCTTTAAATCCATGGTATTGTATATAATATATTGGATGTAAAAATAAAAGATTAACCAACAATTAATGCGAAAAATACGAAACAAATTTGGTTTAATGCAAATATTGTTTCACAGTGTGTAATACAAAACCTCTTCTGATAATACTTGTCATACTTCGACCTGCCGGTAGGCAGGTCGAAGTGCGACATACTGAATCCCAATTGCTACTGCTCCTGCCACTGCCACTGCCACCGTATGCTGAGCGGAGTCGAAGCATGCCGTTCCCCTAAACCATTCCGCGTTCCTTTTTAATAAACTCATATGCCTCATTTATCTTCTGAAATTTCTCCTGGGCACTTTTTCTTATTTCTTCTCCCAGGTAGGCAACTTTATCAGGGTGGTTTTTTAGGGCCAGTTGCCGGTAGGCTTTCTTGATATCTTCATTGCTTGCATTCCGGCTGACCTCAAGAACCTGATACGCCCAGTCGGTTGATTTTTTAAACATATTTCTGAGCGAACTCATATCTGACTGGCTCATGCCCAAATCAAGGCCAATGCGCTCAACCTGGATGATTTCTGATTCAGTTACTGCCCCGTCAGATAGTGCGATGCCCATGATCAGGTGCATCAACTGAAGTCGTGAAGCATAATCCATACGTGCGCGTATCTGCATGGTAACATCTTTCAAGGGTATATCCTGTTTAAGCAAATCACGCAGCATGCGGAGCATCTCATGGGCCTCTTCTTCTCCAAATAACCTGATGAGGTTTGCTTTAACAAAAACAAGTTCAGATTTCACTACTTTCTGATCCGCTTTCATTATGGAGGCAATCAGTACCAGCAAACTCACCACAAAGTCACCGGTAGTGGTGTCCGGATTCTTATTGTCGAAACGCTGCAGGTCAGATGCATCAACAAACGACCCCAACGCAAATCCAAGAATGGCTCCAATGGGACCTCCAATTGTCCAACCCAGCCCTGCACCTATCCATTTGCCAAATTTTTTCATCAATGGGTTCCGTAGTTTGCTTTAAATATAATATGAAGTTTCAATACCTGTGGAATTACAAGTTCCGTACCATCGTTAACAATCACATGATGCGAACGGCTCATTTTCTCTGATTCCGGTAACTGGTTGCGCATGATGGATGCTGCTTTTTCCTTAGTCATGTTTGCCCGGGTAAGCACTCTTTGAATACGAATTTCTTCAGGTGCCGTAACGGTAATGATTTTATCAAAATTCCGGTAAGCATTGCTTTCAAACAAAATGGCGCTTTCCTGTATAACATAAGGGAAACCGGCATGACGTTCACACCAGGATGAAAAGTGTGCAGCCACCCTGGGATGAATCAGGTTGTTTACCCGGTTAAGCAAGGACTTATTACTGAATATAGCGGATGCCATTTTATTGTGGTTGAGCATGCCCTGGCTAAAACAGGCCGCTCCCAGAATGGTCTTTAATTCCTGCTGAATTTCAGGATCATAATCCATGAGCAGCCGGGCTTCAATATCCGCGTAATAAACCGGAACCCCGAGGTTTGAATATACCTGGCATATCAGGGATTTTCCGCTTCCAATGCCACCTGTAATTCCAACTCTGATCATTTGCGGGTAATTAAATACTCAGTTTCCTTCGGACTGAAACGGATATTATTCACATAACGAGGGGTATCGGAAAGAAATACAGAAAGCCGGTTTGTGTGGTTTTGCGAAATGTCTTTGTAATCAATTAAAGGAATCGGGGGGTTATTGACAACCTTATTGTAATTACTGATGCAGATGCGGTAAGTTAACGTAACCTGGCCAGGTATGGCAATCATATGCAAGGTGTCAGGAACATTCACCGGTATTACCGTATACCTTTCCTCGACCTCTGTAAAACGGTCAACAGGGATGTTCACCTTTACTTTCTGAACTGAAAAAACTACCTGGTCAATTCTTTCAAGTCCGCAATCCATTGAAAAAGTGTCGGAAATTCCGGTCAGACTGATCAGTTCGGTGTTAATGTACCTGAGAGGAGTCACCAGCGATCCGGGGCCCGAGATGATGATGCTGTCCGGACTAACACTGATTTCCCCGTTTTGCATATATTGTTGGTAGAAAAACTTATTGTGCATGGCAAGAACAGGTTTAACAGCAATTTTCCGAACAACCATTTCGGTGAATTTGAAGAAAAGCGTATCCGGAGTAATGTCAAGGATAGTAACGTTGCTGAGTTCACCAGAAAGAATTTCCCTGACGGTTTCTGTAACCACGTAAAAGGAATCATTGCCGGCAATGCTCATCAAATAAGAATTCACATTAAACCTGATTGGTATGAGGTTGAGGTTCAGTTTACTTCGGATAATTGTGAACCCTCTGGCACGAACTTTTAATCCCAGTTTCTCAGGAACACTACCTATAAGTACTTTCTTCTCGGGGAGGTTGACATAACGAACCGGATAAGAAATATTCGACTCATATTGCTCACCCAGTGACCTGACAAACCAGAATGTTGTGGATAAACCAACAAAAAAGATAAAGGTCAGCAGCTTACGCTGTTGCAGAATAGGAAGCTGAACAAACCTTCGCAGTGCTTGCTTTAATAACTCGAAGATACCCGCTGTTTTTCTGAATAAAATCAATAATAAAGCGTTTAAAGTATATGGCAAATATACCTTAAACGCTGCATATTCAAATAATTATTGTTGTTGATTTTGCACGTCACTTGTATCACGCAAAACGGCGCTCTTATCAACCTTAAGCACCATATTATTCCCAACATCAATGGTTATTACGTTGTCGGAAATATTGTTGATTTTACCATAAATTCCACCGGCAGTAATGATGTGATCGCCTTTTTTAAGTGATTCCCTGAAATTCTTCAGTTCCTTTTGTCTTTTCATCTGGGGCCGGATCAGGAAAAAGTAGAAAACGACCATGATCAAAAGAAGAAAAATCAATGAAGAATAAGGACTGCCTTGCTGACCCGTTTGCGGGGAAGCCATCAGGATGATTCCGAAAAGATTACTCATTATTTACTGTATTATATTAATAATTAGAAAATTCTATTAGTTAATTGATTTCTGAATGCTGCAAAAATAACAATATTTTACTCATGTAAACAAGTATCTGTCATAGTCCTGCCACTTGTCTCTTGTCCCTTGTTCCTTGTCACTTGGTTCTACTTCACTCCTCCCCAATCAAACCCCTGCCTGTTTTTACAATCCGCTTTTCGTCTTTCAGGAATTTGAAAATCTTATCCAGCAGGCCATTGATAAATACACTGCTTTTTTCAGTGCTGTAAAATTTGGCTATTTCCAGGAATTCATTGATGGTCACCCGGGTGGGTATGGAAGGAAAGGACACAGCCTCGGTAATGGCCATTACCATGATCAGCAGGTCAATGAATGCAATCCGGTCCACATCCCAATTTTCCGTATACGATTCAACCAGTTTGCCGAACTCCTCTTTGTTCAGTATGGATTTGCGGAAGAGGGTGATGGCATATTCTCTGTCGTCTTCGTTCTTGAAAAGCTCTAATAAAGGTGCATCCTCTCCGTCGCTCTCTATAAAGCCTTTCAGAGTTTTGGCGATCATACTGATTACGAACTCAACCTCGTCATTCCAATAGATACTCTGCTCTTCCAGAGTCTGATAAATGCTCTCGGTATTGATAATCTCACTGGTGTAAATATCAATGATCAGCTTTTTGTCCTGTTCATAACCCCGTGAAGCATCTTCCATATATTCTTTGAAGTAGGGGGTCATGCGAATGCGGTTGTGCAGCTTCTTGATCAGCTCAGGAGAGTTCACCCACGACAAACGCGAGGTATTCAGATACTGATTGAGCTGTTTGTTGGCTCTGAGCTGTTTTATGATCAGATTATCAACAAATTTGGTGTTGGGATTCAGATCTTCACGCGTGGGTATTTTTTTCTGCAATGCAATTTCAATGCGGGAATTAGCATAATCTGCAATGTCAGTGATCAGCAGCAGCAAATAGTGATACAGATCGTATGTTTTCTGAATGCTGAAAGAAAGCTCCTTCTCAAACTTAATTATTGTATTGTCCTCGCTTTGAAAATAGGCGTAGAGGAGTTGTAAAATCTTAATTCTTAATATCCTTCTGCTGATCATAAGTAAAAGAACGTGTTTCCGTTGATTAGTGCAAAATTATTGAGATGCAAATTAAGCTGTTTTTTTCGAATTTTTATCAAACTATTAATTTCTTAAGATACCCAAAGTTTGTCAAAAAAACAATTTTTAACCTAAAAATTAGAACGTTAAAAGAGAAAATTTTTTATTTTTGAAATAACTAATAAACTCTACGTATAAAACCTTTTCTATGATGGATCAAAGGATTGAAAAAAATGAAATCGCCGAAGATTCCGAACACCAGGAGATCTTCTCCAGGGCGGTTAGAGCAGGAAAGAGGACTTATTTTTTTGACGTTAAGGCAACCCGAAGAAATGACTATTTCCTGACAATTACGGAAAGTAAGAAGCGTTTTCAGAAAGATGGCCGTTTCTACTTTGAGAAGCACAAAATCTTTTTGTATAAAGAGGATTTTGAGAAATTTGCAGATGGATTTCAGGAGGTAATTGAATTCATCAAAACCATGAAAGCTTCAGATCATCAGATTGATGGCGTTATCGACAATGAAGAGATTGATTACACAAATGTCGATTTCGACGATCTTGAAAGTGTTGAATTTGAAGAAGGGAAGCACCAAAACTAATCCCGGCAATCAGCAAAAACCCGGAAAG